>JAPLHJ010000156.1 GCA_026389675.1 Chloroflexota bacterium
CCGCGGCCGCTGACGTGGGTCACGGTCATACCCAGTATGCCCAGCGAACCCAGCGCATCTTTAACGTTAGCGAGCTTTTCCGGCCTGATAATAGCCTCTATTTTCTTCATGATTAAATACCTCCGTAAGCGTTTTCACCGTGTTGTGATATATCCAGCCCGACTGATTCCTCCTCTTCCCTTACCCTAAGGCCCATGGTGGCCTTGAGGGCTTTGGCCAGCAGCCAGGAGACCACGAAGGCGTAGGCCATGGTGGCCGCGATGGCCGCGATTTGTATCAGCACCTGTTTCCAGTTGCCGTCGATCAGCCCGGAAGCTGAGGCGTTGACGGCAGTGGTGGCGAAGATGCCGGTGGCCAGGGCGCCCCAGGTACCGCCCATGCCGTGGCAGGCAAAGACGTCCAGCGACTCATCGACACCGGATGATTTTGCCCGCCAGACCATCATGTAGTAAGAGATTACCGAACCTATAGCCCCGATCGGTATGGCAGCCCAGACGGGCACGTAGCCGGCGGCCGGTGTGATAGCTACCAATCCAACCACCGCTCCGGTGGCGGCGCCCAGCACCGAAGGACGGCGGTGGATCCAGCCGAGGATCATCCAGGTGAACCCGGCCGCGGCGGCGGAGGTGTTGGTGGTGATGAAAGCGTTGGCGGCCAGACCGCCGGCGGTCAGGGCGCTGCCGGCATTGAAGCCGAACCAGCCGAACCAGAGCAGGGCTGCGCCCAGCACGACATAGGGTATGTTGTTCGGTTCCATAGTCTCACCCTCTTTGAATCCCATGCGCGGACCAAGTACCAGCGCCAGGGCCAGGGCGGAGATGCCGGCATTGACGTGCACTACGGTGCCGCCGGCGAAATCGAGCGCTCCTAACTGTGCCAGCCAGCCGCCGCTTCCCCAGACCCAGTGTGCAATGGGGCAATAGACAAGGGTAAACCAGAGTGCAGCGAAGGCCAGCAGGGCGCCGAACTTGATGCGTTCAACCACTGCGCCGGTCCACAGCGCCACAGTGATAATGGCAAAGGTTGCCTGGAAGGCCACAAAAGCCAGGTGGGGGACTGTGGTTGCGTATACCGCAGACGGATCCTGGCCGACACCTGCCAGGCCGAACCATGCAAGGTTGCCCACCAGACCCTTAACGTCGGGACCGAAGGCCAGGGTATAGCCGTAGAGAACCCACAATATCGATACCAGGCAGAGTATGGCGAAGCTCATCATGATAGTGGAAAGCAGGTTTTTCCTCCTGACCATACCGCCATAGAAAAAAGCCAGGGCGGGAGTCATGAGAAGCACCAGCGCGCTTGCGGTAAGCAGCCAGGCTGTATCTCCCGAATTCATAGTGAGCCTCCTTGAAACTTGGATACGATAAGTTTAAGGGGCGCCTGTTTCGGGGTTATTACAGCGGTGTTAAGATTGTGTTACGTGATGGGCTATTCAGCAGTGCCGGCTTCCTTGAACTTGTAGCCGATATTGCGAACCGTTTCAATGAATGTGTGTACGGGGTCCTCGATCTTGCTGCGCAGCCTCCTGATATGCACGTCAACAGTCCTGTCGCCGCCGTAGTAATCGTAGCCCCATATTTCGTTTAACAGTGATTCGCGCGTGAAAACTTTGCCCTTATTGATTGCCAACAGCTTGAGCAGTTCGTACTCCTTGAAGGTCAGCGCCAGAAGGCGGCCGGCCATTTCCACCTCGCATCTGACAGGGTCGATGGCCAGGTCCCCCGCCTTGATTATGCCCTCCCCAGCGGGCCTGGTCGTCCTGGTTATGGCCCGGCGTACACGTGCCGACAGCTCATCCATATTCCAGGGCTTCATAACGAAGTCTTCGAAGCCATGCTCCAGGATTACGTGCAGAGTCGGCGGGGAGACCAGCGCAATAACGGGAAGCAGCCTTCGCAGCTTGAGCTTCCTGAACCATTTCCAGGCGGAATCGCCATGCGCGGAAATCGAGGAGACATCGACAAGCACGGCGTTGAAGGACTGGCGTGAGTCCTGCTCGATGACGTCGTCGGCATAGATGCAGGCGGTGCAGGAGAACCCCGCGCGGCTGAGGCCGGAGCTTAGATCCCTGACCCTGTCCATCTCGTTGGTGACTATCAGGATGTTATTCATGGCCGTTGCCTATTATATCAGGTCAGCGAACGGGTGCAGACCGGTGACTTCGGCCAGTCCGGCCATGGCCCATTTGACGGCCTCGATGCCGGACTCAATAACCGCGGCCACCGGGTTGAGCCCGCTCAGGGTTATCAGGCCGGCCCGGTCAGGGTTGAACGGTCTCTCGCAGACCTTTTCACCCGGGCGCGCTATCATGGCGAAGCTGATAAGTCCACTGGTTTTCAGACGTTGCAGCAGTTCCTCGGCCTTATTTATGGACAGCATGGGTATCTCGTGGTAGCCGGCCAGCACCTTGCCCTCACCGGTTAAAGACGCATCGAGGACAGTGGTCATTTTGCCGGCGATGAAGATGTCTGCAGGCTCAATGGTCGAGCCGGAGAACTCGACGAGGTCAACAAAGCGGAAGGGCTGGCCGCCGCGTACTTGTAATAGGCCGCCGAAGCGGGCGTAAGCGGGTATGCCGGCTTTGAGCAGGCAACCGTTGACCGCCACGCTGCAAACTGTGGCCATTCCCACCTTTCCCCCGGGAACGGTCACATCGCCTATCTTGCTATTATCCCCGGCCAGCGCCACCAGGTTCGATGAGCATAGTCCGTTCGCGAAGACGCCTTTCATTATTTTCAGGGCGCGGGGCAGGTCCTCGCGGGCGAATAATGAAACATCAATCGGCACACGGCCGGTCGCCGAGCGCAATCCCACGCTGGTCTGGTAGGCGAGCCGCTCTATCCTGGAACCGATAAAACCTATCTTATCCGTTACTAAGGAGTTTCTCATCTCCTCCAGCCCGGGCGCTGTGATGGTTCGCCCGTCCTTATGCCCGACCGAGCGGGTAAACCCGCGCTCGTCCATGATCTTAAGGTGGTAACGCACGGCACGTTCTCCCAGGTAGATGCCCTGCTCCTCGAGCAGCCTGGATATGATCCTGCTGCCCAGCGGCAGGGGCGATTCGCTGAGTATCTTGAGGATGGCGGTTATCTTGCGCTCAACGTCGCGCGTTTCCTGTCCGATCACAGTGCCCTCCGGTCAACAGGCATAAAGCCTGCTATTGGGTAGTCGTTAAGCTGTATAAATGTTTTCATAACCGTATGGCTGCAGCGTCTATTGTCTGACCGGGATGCCCCTGCCGGCCAGGTATTCCTTCACTTCTTTGATAGAATATTCGCGGTAATGGAATATGCTGGCCGCCAGCACAGCATCGGCTTTTCCGATGGACAGCGCGTCGTAAAGGTGCTCCAGCGTACCGGCCCCGCCGCTGGCGATAACCGGCACACTGACCATTTCGCTGACCGCCCGGTTCAATTCGTTGTCATAACCTGCCTGGTGGCCATCGGCATCCCAACTGGTCAAAAGTATCTCGCCGGCCCCCAGTTCCACGGCCTGCTTTATCCAGGCCAGCGCATCGATGCCCGTCGGCTTGCGCCCGCCGTGGGTACATACCTCCCACGATAGCTTGCCTTTCTCGCGCCGCTTGGCATCTACTGCCAGCACGATGCATTGCCTGCCGAAAACGGCAGCGCTTTCCTTCAGCAGTTGTGGCTCCTGGACAGCCGCGGTATTTACCGAGACCTTGTCGGCGCCGGCTTGCAGCATGCGCCGCATATCGCTGATAGAGCGCAGCCCTCCACCGACGCAGAGTGGCATGAAGACCTGGCGGGCTACCTGTTCAACCGCGTGCACCATGGTATCCCTGGCTTCCGGCGTGGCGCCGATATCCAGGAAGACCAGCTCATCGGCCCCTTCGTGGTAGTAGAAGGCAGCCTGTTCCACGGGGTCGCCTGCATCACGTAAGTTTGTGAAGCTGGTGCCTTTGACCACGCGGCCGCCGGTGACATCTAAGCACGGTATGATGCGCTTGGTTAACATAATATTATTTTATCCCTCTTGCAGGCTGTGTTGCCGATGATAATGTATTTCGAATGCAATGTGGTTTCACAGTCATCAGGTCATCGCTCACGGGCAGACAATTTCCAGAAAGTTCGAGTACATGGTCAGTCCGGCTTCGCCGCTTTTCTCGGGGTGGAACTGTGTGGCAATGAGGTTATCCCTGATTATCATCGAGCAGAACTCGATACCGTACTCGGTTACCCCGGCCACTATAGCCCGGTTCTGGGGATCGGCATAATAGCTGTGCACGAAGTAAAAATTGGCATTATCATCGATGCCGGTAAAGATGGGGTGAGTTTTAAGCTGCCTGACCTGGTTCCAGCCCCTATGGGGTATCTTCAGACCCTGCGGAAGCTTCCTGACCCTGCCGGGGATAATGTCCAGGCAGTCATGCTCGCCGCTCTCTTCAGTGGCTGACAACAGCACCTGCAGTCCGACACAGATAGCGAAGAGCGGCCTTTTCAGGCCGACCAGCTCTTTAACAACCTGTGCCATCCCAGATGACTCGAGGCTGCGCATCGTGTCCCCGGCATCGCCCACCCCGGGGAAGAAAACAGCATCAGACTTGAATACCTCCGACGTGTCAGCCGTAACCATCGGCCTGTAGCCCAATTTTGTCAGGGCGTTAGCCACGCTACCGAGGTTACCGGCGCCGTAATCTATGACTGCAATACGCTTGGAGGCCTTGTTCATAATTCATCAGATCCCCGGAAAGTTGTGGTATATGGCAACCCCTTGCCGCAATATAATGGTAACATACACTCGTAATCATGTCAAAACATACAGTGCTGACTATGCTTTGTTTGCCGCAGCAGCCTGATCTGCGGAAGGTTAACCGGGTTGGGGTAGCGGGCGCCGCCTCTATAAAGGTTGTCAGAGCGAGTCTTCCCCATCGGGTGTATGACCGGGGTGGCGGTCCTTGAAAAGTGGCTTGAGCATCTCGAAAAGGACCATGACTATAAAGGTGATCAGCAGCAACAGCAGCAGCGACAGGATGAATTCCTTGTGCACCAGCAGCATGATAATGAAGATCTCCAGCATCAGCACGGCGGTTTCCATGATCCTTCTGCGTACTACCATCTCGATGATGAAGGAGAATATGATGACCTCGACCCAGCCTTCCATGAGGATACCGGTGGCTATGGCCCAGGTCATGGCGCCTGCCGGTAGGGCGAAGGACATCGACAGCAGGAATAGCTGGGTATAAATGCATTCAGGGATATATGAAACAGTGACGGCCAAAAAGGTCGGCAGCCTGTATCTCAGCAGTCCGCAGAAATAGCCGGTCATGGCCTTGCCAAGTATGATGGCCAGGCCGTACCAGGGGCCATAGATACCCAGCACGGCAAATTCATAATAGGGATAGATGGCGCCTATGGCGCCGGTCAGCAGTCCGTAAAAAGGTCCGAAAGCCACGGCGACGGCGAAAGTGGCGATATGGGAGAAGTCGAAGGTCACCTGCGGCTGCATGGGTGTGAGCAGGCTGGAAAGGTAGGCCAGCAGGTTGCCGAGCAGACCGGCGGCTATCGAGGCCAGCAGTTTTTTTTGATTATCACTGATCTTGATTTTCATGCTGCGCACCGTGCTGATTTCACCTGTTTTCCAAGGGAAAGTATATCACCCCGTTAAGATTCGTATAATCCACGCTTGCGGTTCTCCTCCATGATCCGGTGCAGTTCGAGGTCAACATTGATGCCTTTATCGCGCAGGATGCGCTCCATCATCTCCACCGAGTGGTAGAGGTCGAGGAAGCGGTTCAGCCAGGCCTGGGGTACATCCGGGTCCCGGTTGAAATCGGCGGCGAGCTGGGTGTATTCCTCGGTTATCTGGTCGAACTCACGCCGCGTATCGAATTGCCCTTTGATGCGGGGAAACCTGAATAGCTGTTTGACTTTGCCGAAATGGCGCTGGAAGATGTATTTATCCACATACCAGAAAACACAGGCCAGCATCAGCTGGTTGAGCAGGAAGGCGGGGAAATCCGGTATGCCCCACTTCTCCCTGAGCAGCACCTGCAGGGCAGCGCCCGCTATACCGGAGAGAAGTATCCAGCGACCGAAGACATAAACGAACCATTCCTTTGAAAACATGGCCTACCCCCTGCATGCTGTTTTTATTCCGTTGCTGCCTTTATGGTATCATCGGGTTTACGGGCTGTCTACCAGACGACGGGGGAGGTTTATTATGAAAGTAGTCTATCATCCCAGGTACACAGGGGTTTACGAAAACGATCCTGCCGCAGCCGCCGGCCGCATGGAAGCGATAGTAAACGGGCTGAAGGGGTTCGAATTTGTTAAGCCCGAGGAGGCCTCACTCGAAGACATCAGCCTTTGCCATACATCCTTCCATATCGGTTACGTGCAGAGGCATGGTGAAGTATTCGATATGGCCATGCTGGCTGCCGGTGGGGCCGTCAAGGCGGCGGAGCTGGCCATAGATGGTGAACCCGCTTTCGGGTTGATCAGGCCGCCCGGCCACCATGCCAGCGCCGATAGCTGCTGGGGCTTCTGCTTTTTTAACAACATGGCCATCGCGGTTTCCAAACTGATAGAGGAGAAAAAGATCAGGACGGCGCTGATTTTAGATTTCGACCTGCATTTCGGCGACGGAACGTCCAATATCTTCCAGGGCAACGCGGATGTCACCTATTTTCATCCCGAGGACGGGAACAGGCAGGACTTCGTGGAGCATGTGGGTGGCTTTTTAGGCCAGTCCGGCGCTGATATCATCGCTGTCTCGGCCGGCTTCGACCGGCACATCGAGGACTGGGGCAGGCTGCTGAGCACCGAAGACTATAAAACCATGGGGCAGCAGGTCAAAGACTTCGCCCTGGGTAAATGCGGGGGCAGGTGCTTCGGGGTGCTGGAGGGGGGCTATAATCACGATGTGCTGGGCAAGAACGTTAGGGCATTCCTGGAGGGCATGGCTTAATCCCATCGAAGCCCTGCGACACGAGTAGAGAGCAGTAAGCACTTGTTCAATTAAGCTTGTAGGGGTCAGCTACGATAATCTTTGTTCCTTCATCCGCTTTAGTGAGTTGCGTCGGCGCCCGATTTTGCCTGGCAGCAACAACATCCTTTGCGTAATTATCAAGTAGCTTGCCAAAGTCTTCCATGATTTTGTTTCTGGCTGTACTGGGCTTATCTGGCTTTTTGGCTTCCGATATCTCGGTAGCGTAAGATTCCGGGCGCAGCACAGGGATGATAATGGGAGAGGGAACGGGCCGGACCGGAGGAAGAACAGGCCGGGTCGGAGGCGGTACAAACTGGACCGGGGGCGGCATGAAATAAACCGGCGGCGGCGCAGGATAGTATTGCGGGCTCACGGGTTGAAAAGGCGGTGGCGACGCCTGAGCGGCCGGATAAAAGGGGACAGGTTTATTAGCCGGACTGCGTGACAGAGCATACAGGCCGTAGATGCAAATTATAGCCAGCAGCAGCGCTGCCGGAATCAAGATAAGCGGCAGGGTATAGTCAGCCTCCCAGGTTATGGTGATATCCTCAGGTTTGTCCATAACTACACTGCCCCGGCTGTTGGCAGTATTAAAAGTTCCTTTAAAGAAACCCAGGATACCGGACATAGGCACCTGTGTAACTGAAAGGTTCCAGTCGGCCCGTGTGCCGGCCTTGTACCAGGCGCCTTCCTTTTGCTCTCCCAAAGGTGATGTGAAGGTTAATCTGTAATACGTGTCGTAATCTGCGGTGTAAACTCCCGGGGCATTGATACCCTGATTTAAATTTCCGCCTGTAACCTGTCCCCCAGTGGGTAAGTTCCAGGAAGAAAACCGGTATTGGGTGCCCGGGTCACCTCCCGATTGAATAGTGCCAGGTGCGTATGCCTGGAGTACAGTGCCCTCGCGGTACCATCCGGAACCGGCGATTTGACCTGCAACAGCCGGCTGGCTTTTAATTTCCACGTAGTATTCGGGATAGTAATTGAATTGGGCATCTGGCGAAGACTCGGTTACAGTTATAGTTTCATATTCAGCTTTATACCTGATATCCGCCTCAGACGGATTTTGTATAAGAGGTTCAACACTTATGGTTTGATTGGTATCAAGGTCGAAGCTCCGAGTTATAGATTGCCCTCCCTGCAGCGAGGTTACCTGGATACCATTAATAAATAATGAGGTTTCAGCCGCTTTCAGCCCTGTACCAATACTTATAGTTGACTGATAACTGCCTTTTTCTACGTTGATAGTGAAGTTTCTCTGAGTAGCAACCGGGGTTGCTGAACTGTCAGTGAGTCGAATGCTGAAACTGCTGGTGCCGGTGGTTCCCCGCGCCGGAATGCCGGAGATAGTGCCTGTGGTGGTATCTATAGTCAGACCTGAAGGTAGTGAACCGCTAACAATAGACCAGTTGTATGGCGCGGTGCCTCCGCTTACGCTCATGGCAGCCATATAAGCGGCGTTTTCCTTAGCATCCGGCAGACTATAGGTGCTGAATATCAGCGGTGGCGCCGTCACGGTAATAGAGAAAACCTGCTGAGCAGAGGTTGCGGCACCGTCTGTTACCATGATCATGAAGCTAAAAGTTCCCTGTGTATCGGGGGTGCCTGATATGGACCCCGTATCAGGGGCAA
>JAPLHJ010000131.1 GCA_026389675.1 Chloroflexota bacterium
AGCGTCAAGATTGCGATTTATAATCCTGACATTGTAAAGTTGAAACTTGGGAGTGAAGTATGGGGCAATTTGGCCCTGATAGATGGCCAATCATTGAGACTGCGCAAAACCTTGTTGCCAGAGGTAATCTCCTGATAGTGGCGGGAACTTTACAGTATGGATTTCGCCAAAAGGAAGCCTTTGCCATTTCTATGTCCGGTTGCCAGGGTTACGTTGATGGCTTATATCTTGAAGTGTATACGGCTCTATAACGATGTTGCGAAAGGCCAAACAAATTAAGGTGTGATTAAGCTCAAGTATAAAATAGGAGGAACATAAATGACGAATGATGAGATGTTAAGCCAACCTGTAGCATTGCCGGATGGGATTGACTACGATGATTACATCATCGGTACCTACATTGTCACGTATCCGGCCATGTTTCCCATGCCCAAGCTGGCGCCGATGCTGGCTATTGAACAAAGCACAGGGACATGGGTGCCAGTTCCTGGTGAGACCCCGGAAGTGCGCAGGCGCCATGTGGCGAAGGTAATTGGCTGTTATGAGATGCCTGATTACGAGTATAGTATTCCTGCCGACGTTAAGGACAGAAATTGGTTCGTGCAAATAGCCTTTCCTGTGGTGAATGTTGGATCGCAAATACCTATGATGCTAACCACCGTTGTGGGCAATATATCTATGGCAGGCCCGATAAAACTGGTTGACATAAGATTTCCTAAGAAATACGTCGCCGGGTTCCAGGGCCCCAAGTTTGGAATTGATGGGATCAGGAAACTCCTGGGAGTTAAGAAGAGGCCGTTATTGAACAACATGGTTAAACCGTGTACAGGATATCCACTTGAGGTGGGAGCCGAGTTGTTCAAGCTTGCCGCGTTGGGTGGTTGCGACATAGTTAAGGATGACGAACTGATCGCGGATGCTTCCTTTAACTCGATCAAAGGCCGTGTTAAGCGATACATGGAAATTGAAAAGCAGGTCTTCGAGGAGACAGGAGAGCGCACACTCTACACGGTCAATGTCACCGATTCGGTGCCGAAAATATTCGAAAATGCCAGGCGTGCGGTAGAATTGGGTGCCAACGCTATCATGGTCAATTATATTGCAGTTGGGATTCCGGTCTTGCAGGCGCTTGCAGAGGACCCGAAAATAGGCGTCCCCATTCTGGGACATATGGATGTGGCAGGGGCGCTATATATGTCACCTCAACACGGGATGAGCTCTCACCTGGTACTTGGTAAACTGGCAAGGCTGGCCGGCGCCGACATAGTCGTTATTCCCGCTCCTTACGGGAAGGCCTCGGTCATTGTCGAGAAGTTCGATTCTATGGCCAGAAATCTAACTTATCCTTTATATCAGCTTAAACCTACGTGGCCAATGGCATCCGGTGGTATTACCCCGACACATGTACCCAAAGTGATGCAGGAACTGGGGAATGATATCGTAATTGGCTCGGGTGGGGGTATTCATGCTCACCCGCTGGGTCCTGTAGCAGGCGGGAAGGCCTTCAGACAGGCGATAGACGCCACGCTCAAGGGTATTTCTCTTGAGGAATACTCCAAGACACATAAAGAACTTGCAGCTTCGGTCAAACAATGGGCCGATCCATTCAAGGCGTTCAAGAAAGAAGCATAATTTGTTTGGTGAATGAACAATCGGCAGGATGCTGTTAACCTGGTCCTGATATAAATTGCCGCGCCGGATGAAGATGGTCCGGTGCGGTAATGCGAGATCAGGCGGGGGATATAAACGGAAGGTGAAAGCTGGTACAATTGATACGTATTATGGGAGGTTTATATGAGTGATACGCAGAAATATGCAATTTCTCAGTATCCCGACGTCGATCTCGTTTACAGGCGGCTGGACGCTCTTGTCAGCCAGCCGATGCGACGGGTGCGATCGGAAAAGATGAAGGAATATCTTGCTTATTTCGATACAAAATGTACGCAGTCCCGGGCGTTGACCGACGAAGCCAAGAAGTATATCCCGGGCGGCGTCCAGCATAACCTAGCCTTCAACTACCCGTTCCCGATTGCCATCGGAAAAGCCGAAGGAGCTTACCTCTGGGACGTGGATAAAAATAGATACATTGATTTTTTACAGGCCGGCGCGCCGATCATGCTGGGCAACAATTATGCCCCGGTACGTGAAAAGGTCGTGGAAATGCTGAATTCCTGCGGACCTGTCACCGGACTATTCCATGAATACGAACTTAAACTGGCGCAACTGATTAACCGTTTCATGCCGGCTGTTGAGATGTTCCGCATGCTGGGCTCCGGGACCGAGAGCGTGATGGCGGCCATCCGGGGCGCGCGAGTATTTACCAAAAAGAAGAAGATCATTAAGGTTGGTGGCGCCTACCACGGCTGGAGCGATTCAATGGTTTATGGGATGCATATCCCCGGCACAGGACGAATGGAAGCCGTCGGCATCCCGGACGGTGCGACCTCCAATACACAGGAGTTCTACCCGAATGACCTGGAGGCGCTGAAACGCAGACTGGTTGCCAACCGCCGTACCGGCGGAACGGCAGCCGTCATCGTGGAGCCGGTCGGGCCTGAAAGCGGCACCCGCCCGGTACCCTTTGATTTTAATAGTAAGGTCCGCAAACTATGCGATGAGTTCGGCGCACTGCTTATCTTCGATGAAGTCGTGACAGGTTTCAGGCTTGGAATGGGTGGGGCACAGGGCTATTTCGGCGTAAAACCCGACCTGACGATTTTTGGCAAGTGCATCACCGGAGGCTATCCAATGGCAGGTGGTGTGGGTGGCCGGGCCGATATAATCCAATGTTTTGCTGCCGGCGTCGAGGGAACGGGCGAACGCGCTTACGTAGGCGGGACGCTTTCAGCCAACCCGCTCTCCTGCGTTGCCGGTTACTACGCATTGCTTGAAATGGAGCGTACCAATGCTCCTGTAATTGCAGGAAAGGCAGGCGACAGACTTACAAAAGGCCTGCAAAATACAATTGAACGCCTTAAGCTGCCGTTTGTGGTTTATAACCAGGGCTCAATCGTTCATCTGGAAACTTCCGGAGTAACATTTCTGGATTTCAATAATATCGAGCGGCTATTGAATGAGGTCAAACCACGTAAGCACATGATGGAAGAGATGGGTGCGGCCTTTATGGCAAATGGTCTGATTACACTGGCAGGCTCGCGCATGTATACCAGCATGGCTGATACGGATGCCGTGATTGATGATGCTCTGAATAGGTTTGACAATGTGCTTTCCAGCGTGGAAGGAGTATAGGTGCCCCAACGGGTTTCCTAAAAATATGTTAAGTTAACATGGCTAAACTATATAAATGTTAAAATCGATGCTTGATGATGTACTGTAGAAATTTGGAGATATAAAGGAGACCAAATTGGATTTAACCGGGAAGAAATCGGGTGATGTTAATATTCTGGGTTTGACCGGTAGGCTTGATGCGTACAGCGCCGCTGAAGTTGAGAAAAAACTTGATGCTGTCATTGAGAGCGGCTGTGTAAAAATGGTGTTGAACCTGGAAGGGCTCGAGTATATCAGCAGCTCCGGCCTGCGGGTCTTTCTATCGCAATTGAAAAAGGTGCGCAAGCAACAAGGCGATATTAAGCTCGCCTGCATGAAGCCCAATATCAGGGAAGTATTCGATATTGCCGGGTTCACACAGCTATTCAACATCTTCGAAAACGAGGATGCGGCTAACAATAGCTTCACCGGCTGATTATGCAAACATACCGTGCACAATACAGGCGCAAGCTTACCTCGCCCGAAAAGGCCGTAAGCGGGATTAAAAACGGCAGCACATTAGTACACGGCCTAGCTGCTGCTGAGCCGCCCGCGCTGCTGAAGGCGATTGCGGACCGTGTCCGGGCTGGCGAACTCAAGGATCTGAACGTTCATTCTCTGCTGCCCATGGAGAATGTTTCCAAAACATTGCTTTCTCCGGATCTGGCCGATTGCGTGCAGGCTTTCTCATGGTTTGTCAGCAAGGCATCGCGCTCGGCTGTCAGGGTGGGGCTGAACTATTATGTGCCCAATCATTTTCACCAGGTACCCAGGCTGATGCGAGAGAACCTGGATATTGATGTAACCGTTACTATGGTTTCGCCTATGGACAAGGCGGGTTTTTTCAGCTTCGGCACTTCCAACGATTACACGTCCACTGTAGCCAGGTGCTGTAAACGGCTTATCGTGGAGGTCAATAAAAACATGCCCCGCGTATTTGGGGACGCACTCCTGCATATCTCTGAGGTACAGGCAGTTGTTGAGAGCACATCACCGCTGATCGAGTTCAAGTGGCCGGGTGCCAGGGTGGAGGACGATGCCATCGGTAAACTGGTGGCTGATCTCGTGCCCGACGGCGCGACGCTGCAATTAGGCTTTGGTGGCCTGCCCAATGTTATTGCCATGAAGCTGATGAATCACAGAGATTTGGGTATACATACCGAGGTATTCGGTCCGGCCATGGTAGAACTGATCAAGAAAGGCGTAGTGACCGGCCGCAGGAAGAACCTGCATCCCATGAAAAATGTTTTTACCGTGGCCGAGGGCACAGGGGAGATGTACCGCTTCATGCACGATAACCCCAGTATGGAGAGCTACCCCGTTTCCTACACCAATAACCCGGATATCATTGCGCGTAATGATAATATGGTTTCCATCAATTCCATCATCCAGGTTGACCTGTTGGGGCAATGCAATGCCGAGTTTCTGTCAGGGTCTGAATACAGCGGAACCGGCGGTCAACTCGACTACGTACGCGGAGCTTATAATTCCCGTGGCGGGAAGTCGATATTGGCCTTCTATTCAACGGCCAGGAAAGGGCAGGTCTCCAGGGTAGTGCCGAGGCTGGATAGCGGTGCTGTTATAACTACGCCCAGGATGGATGTGCACTACCTGGTTACCGAGCATGGCGCGATCAATTTAAAGGGTAAATCGACCCGTGAAAGAGCATTAGACATAATATCATTGGCTGATCCCCGTTTTCGCGATTCCCTGCTCAGGGAAGCGGAAGATATGTACCTGCTCTGACCTTAAGCCATTCTCACGGCAATCCCGTAGCAACCGGTAGTCAGCTTTGTTTAGATTTTATTGCCTTGAGTTTGCTCTGATTTCATATCTCTGAGCAGGAAAGCGAATACCGCTATCGCGAAGGTATTGGCAAGTATCATCGGAGCTGCTATTATGCTGACCAGTTTTAATGCGTTGTCGAATGGTTGGGCAATAAATAATAGCAGCAGCATATCGGCGATTTCCATTAAAAAGGCGAATAAAGTTGGTTTCCAGACGCCGATTTTCCCCTTCCAGAAAATAAACAACACCCCTGCAATCAACCCGCTCAAAATACTTCCGATGGCGCAGGGCAGAGCGGTGAACCCGCCCATCAGATAGCGGTGAATACCGCCGATCAACCCGGCGCCCAGGCCGACCAGGGGTCCGCCCAGCAGGCCTCCCATAACGGGTCCGACATTGCGGATATTAGCAATTGCTCCTGAAGTTTGTATACCGCTATACGTGCCATATAGTGCGAAGCAACCGAACAATACTGCGAGGATCAGTTGGTCGAGGATATTTAATTTTTGCTCAACCATACGCTTAAAGAACTTCAGATGGAACAGCAGCAGGAATACTACCAGAACAAGGCAAGCGCGTTCGATTAGAGCCCAAAGTATGCCGAAAACTGAGAGATCCATTGCTACCTCCTTTAGATATACGATTATATCAAATCCATAAAGAGAGGTTAATAATCTGGTCAATAAACAGCGTCATTTGGCCCCGGGAGTTTTCAATTATGAAATGGCCTGCAGTGCCAGCGTTGCAGGTGGTTAGATTTACAATATGGAATCTCTCAATCAAAATTGAAATAATTCAGCCTCATTCCTGTAGTCGCATTTTCGATTACCGCGGCAAATGCCAGTACCGTACAACTCTTAATCAAATAACAGAAACCGGATTTATTAAAGTAAATTGTGTAAGCAGGCAATTCAACTAAGCATTTCGGGGTACGCCTTTACCTTACTGATTTCTGTAAAAAAATAAACTTACTAATCGATGTATATCATTCAGGGATATGATTTACTTTAATAAAGATGAATTGAGCCTGTTCTGATGAATGTACTATTTGCACAGTTATCGATGAGTAAAGATACTCGATTCAGTGACCGAACGGTGATACGAGCGGTCTTCATGGATGAAGGGTTTCCGGAACTTACAATGGACAGGTCTTTAATGGTCGAAACACTGGAATTAAATTAAAGGGAGTAAACCAGTGAAAGCATCACATGCAATGGTATTCTACGCGATCTTTTTCACAATTGTGGCGGTAGTGGTAGCGGGATTTACATACAAACAGACCACGTCAGGTGTCTCGTCGATGTGGCTAACTCCCCAGGAAGCCAAAGAACTGCTCGACAAGACTACTGGCGTGGTCATTATAGATCTGTCGCCCCGTCATTACGACGAGGGCCACTTGCCCGGCGCAGTAAATTTGCCAGCGTCTACTCTACCAGCGGCGGCGTCAGGTTGGGACAAGAATGCGACATATTTAGTCTACAGCCACTGGACGGGTGCCCCGCTATCAGGCGCCGAGCTGCTTAAGGACGCAGGTTTTAAGAATGTTTACGCCCTCAAGGGCAATTTCGGCGCCTGGGTGGATTCGGGTTACCCGGTAGAATAATAAGATGTCCTATTTACCTCCCTGCACAGAATATGGCGTGGCGAAGCCGGCGCGCGGTATCGATGGCTTTGGTAGTGATGCTACTTCCGCCGCTTCGACATGGCTGCTGACCAGTCTGTCTGAATATGGTTGGACTGATTCCTCTGCGGTGGCGGGAGCTTCCCGCTTGTGCCCGGCCTGGATAAGCAGGGCGGTGAAGAAAAAGCCTACTGCTGACCCGATGAACGGCATGATGAACTTCAGCAAGTGGATATTGAGCGCGGCGTCAGCCTGCACCCCTATCCAGAAGCATATGCCCATGCATACCGGCATGATAACGAAAAGTACCAGGAGGAACTTGTACACGAATTCCAGGACGCCGATTTTTATAGTGGCCAATCGCTTAAACATTGCCCAGCACCCATGTCAGCATTGAGAAGGCCACTATGACACCGGTAAGGATAGCCACGGCAATGAATGTAGATACCAATCCAATGGTCCAACCTTCACTTTCCATGAAAAACCTCCAAACTATTATTTCCACGGTTCCCGGGTTGCTCCCGCCCAGGTGTAAACCGGGGACCGTTGGATCCCACTTTTATATAATTCGCCGGCTATGCTCCCGTTTACTGCATTCATTCACTTTAGTAAATATGCAGCGGGGTAAAATAATAGGCGATACCATAAATGCTTTCCTTAAGTTCATTTTTACTACCCGCCTTGTGGCTGGGCCGGGGTTCGATCCCGTAAATATTTCAGGCAAATATCGGGATAATGCATGGCCAATCCCTGAAGGAAACGCCGGCCCGGTTTTTTATCGCCAATCAGCACCAGGCACAGCATCGAAGGGGAAATGCCTAACTTGGTTGCTAACCTGGCGTTGGTCAGTTTTTCCTGCTGCATTATCCTGTAAAGCTCAGCCTGTAACTTCATGTTTACTATATTAAACAAATAATTTACTAAAATCAATAGGTTTTAGGACCTTTTTCGGTAATTGTAGAAAATATTTACTATGGTAAATTAACAGCTTAGTGGAGGATGGTAAAGATATGTTAGGTGACTATGTAAAAGAGACACGCTCCAAGAGGGGCTTATCGCAAGCTGAATTAGCCAAATTGGCTGATCTCTCGCCGTCGTTTATTTGCCGCATCGAGAAAGGCGATTATAAATCCGTAACCATAGCATCGCTTAGCAAGTTATCCAGGGCGTTAAAAGTTTCTGTCCATGAAATGAGCAATCTTGTTTTGGAAAAAGGGCCGAAAGATGATTTGCTAAAGAAAACGCCTTATGAAATAATTAATGAGTTGTCATTATCGTTGCCGGCAATTGTGCCGGTATATGCCGATACTGAGAGCAAGCAAATAATTGAATATGCTTTTGTACCAAGGGAGTTGGCTATTGATGGAGGTAGAGAGATGAAGTTAATAGGTATAAAATCCAGCGATCTGGAGTATGGTAACATTGTGCATAAAGGCGATATCATTATCTGCGGAAAAGATATGCAACCGTCCCCCGGGGATCTTTGCCTGAAAATGGAAGGCGAACAAATGATCA
>JAPLHJ010000246.1 GCA_026389675.1 Chloroflexota bacterium
CAATATCACGGCGATACATATGGAACTGGCAGAGGAGAAGTCGAAATCGAGGTTACCTTCGTACGTTGCCCAGGTAACGCTGAATATCAACGGGTTTTTATTGAGGGGTGTGCAAAAGGACGATAATTTGAAATCGGCAATTGATGCCGTTACCGATGTCATGGAGCGGCTTATAGATAAGTATAAGAAACGCTATACCGTGAATAAAAGCAAGGTACATGAATCGATACGCACGGTGAAGGAAGAAAACGCTGCCATTAGTAAAGGACAGGGGCCGGTAGTCAAACGGAAGAGCTTTAAAGTGAAACCTATGGTGATTGAGCAGGCCATTGAACAGATGGAATTCCTGGGGCATGACTTCTTTCTTTTCGCCAACGATGAAGATAATTCGGTTAACGTCGTGTACCGGCGCAAGGATGGAGATTACGGTTTGATACAGCCGGAGATCGGCTAAATATTCGGGGAGATGCTGCCATGGCCGCAGAGATAACCATCGGTGCTGCCAGGATTCTTTTGGTACAGGGGGACATTACCGGGGAGAAAGTGCAGGCTATAGTCAATGCTGCTAATTCCGGTTTGATGGGTGGCGGGGGAGTGGATGGCGCAATACACCGGGCCGGCGGGGCAAAAATAAAAGAAGAATGCCAGGCAATTGTGAGCCGGATAGGGCGCTTGCCGGCAGGCAGGGCTGTCATCACCGGCGGCGGTAATCTTGCGGCAAAATACGTAATTCATACTGTCGGGCCGGTATGGCGCGGAGGGGATAGAGGCGAAGCTGAAACCCTGGCCAGTTGTTACCGGGAAAGCCTGAAATTGGCCAATTCCGGGTTAATCAAGAGCATCGCATTTCCGGCTATAAGCACAGGGGTTTACGGTTATCCTCCGGAAGAGGCAGCAAAAATTGCTGTTAATACTGTCATAGGATTTCTTTCATCCGGGGATACTTCTATCGAACTGGTCGAATTCGTATTATACGACGCCAATTCCTTCAATATTTATCAAAGGGAATTAAAAGCGGAAGAAAGCTAATGGGAGGCGAAAAATGATTGAACACGCGTATGCTGAAGTCAACGGGGTCAAACTCCATTATGCGTATTGCGGCAAAGGTCCGCTCATCATGTTTCTGCACGGCTTTCCTGAATACTGGGATATGTGGAAGGAACAACTGAGGGAGTTTGGCAAAGACTACCTTGCTGTGGCGCCTGATATGCGCGGTTATAATCTGTCCTCCAAACCCCAGGATGTCAGCCAATATAAACAAAGATACCTGATGGAAGATATCCGGCTGCTCGCCGAGCACCTGGGATATAAAAAATTTATACTTGCCGCTCACGATTGGGGCGGCGCCGTGGCCTGGACATTTGCCATGTTTTACCCGCAGTTCCTGGAACAACTTATCATCGTTAATGCCCCCCACCCAGTTGCCTTTGAAAGGGAGTTGAGAAATAACGCTGAACAGCGCAAAGCAAGCAGCTATATGCTGCTATTCCGCAGCAAGGAAGCGGAAAAACGGTTATCGGATAATAATTACGTATATTTGTTGAAGATAGCTTTCGGTGAAATCATTAAAAATGGTGTACTGACAGACGATGATGTTAAAGGGTATATCCGGGCATGGTCACAGCCGGGGGCCCTGACCGGTGGCCTTAATTATTACCGTGCGGCCAACGTGGAAGCGCTGGAAAACCACGCAGAGGCTATCAAACAACCTGCCCTGAGCGATGCCCTGCCCAAAATTACCGTGCCTACGCTTGTGATCTGGGGAGAGAAGGACACCGCACTGTTGACCGGCTGTGTAGAAGGATTGGAAGATTATATTGCTGATTGTACCATCAGGAGGATACCTGACGCATCGCACTGGATTGTTCGCGAAAAGCCCGAATTAATTAATCAATTGATCCGTGGCTTCATTAAGTGACGGAGCGAAATCCGGGTTTATAATTACATACCGAGAACGGGACTTAATTCATGCATGAGTCCCGCTGAGTAGTCCACCGTCAGGTCAGGGACGTCAAGGCGCGTTATTTCTTCATCTTTGCGTATTACCAGTTGCACGTAATCTTTGCCCGGGTGCCTGCGCAATACGTCCAATATCTGCTGAAGTTGCGAAAGGTCCTTCTCCGAGTTATCGCTCTGCTTGATAGTGATAACCAGCTTCCTGGGCGCCGCCTGGTTGTTGTCACCCGCCGGCTTCGCAGGCGCTACACGATCGCCGTCAACCGTGTCCATTGCTTTTTCAGGATCGGGTTCATACCGGCGTACCTTGAAGCAGTTTATATTAGCGCTGTCTTCCCTGACCTTAACGACGCCCTCGATTAAAAGTATATTGCCGTCCTTCCAGAGGTCCTCCGTTTGCGCATAGACATCCGACCATACCGTTACTTCTATGCTGCCATTCAGGTCCTCGAAGGTGGCAATGGCGAACATGCGGTTGTTTCTGGTTGTGACATTTCTGACCGATGTTACCATACCGGCTATGACAACTTTTTCACCGGCCATTTCATTGTTGATCTCCCCGCACAGGACTGTGGCATGCTCGGACAGTTTTGAGCCGAGAGCGGAGAGGGGGTGCTCCGAGAAATACACGCCGAGCAATTCCTTTTCCCAGATTAGCTTTTCCTGCAGCGTTACATCACTATCATCTATGCTTAATGACGGTAACGGAACGTCGACGTTCTGGCCAAATAAATCAAACATGCTGGATTGGCCGGATTGCTTCTGTTTCTGCTCACGTTGTGATAAAGACATGATACGCTCAAGTGCCGATAACAGTGACCCACGCGGCCCGAAGCTATCCAGGGCGCCTGCTTTGATGAGGCTCTCTATTACCTTTTTATTTACATAGCGTAAATCTACCCTGCGGCAGAAATCTTCGATTGACTTGAATTCACC
>JAPLHJ010000215.1:0-6349 GCA_026389675.1 Chloroflexota bacterium
GTCCTGCTGGACGATGGCATGACTGCGCCCGCGATACTCGGGGAAATCAACTATGCCCCGCCTTACAACTACAGCATTACCATCCACGAGGGCCGCACCCGCCAGGTCAGGCGTATGTTCGCCCACCTGGGGTATACGGTACGGGCATTGAAGCGGGTGAGGATGGGCAACCTGAGGTTGGGAGAACTGGCGGAAGGGCAATTCAAAAGGCTGTCCGTCCAGGAAATTGCATCGGCACTGAGGGAACACAAGAAATAACTCTTCGCCCCTGGCGATTTTAGTCCCGCTACGTGCAGCGTTTTTTTGAGTGGTGTAAAATAGTGCGGATTTTTATTTGCCTCAAATAAATTTAAGGAGTGTGTTTTAGAATGGGTAACAGGCTAAAGGGCAAGGTAGCAATAGTAACAGGCTCAGGGCGCGGCATAGGCAGGGCAGAGGCCATGGCATTGGCTGCTGAAGGGGCCAAGGTTGTGGTAAATGATCTGGGTGCTGCCTCGGGGTGAAAATATCGTTAAGACCGCCATCGACAAATTCGGCCGCATCGATATCCTGGTTAATAACGCGGGCATCCTGCGCGATAAAATGGTCTTCAACATGACTGAAGAAGAGTGGGATATCATCATCAAGATCCACCTATACGGGCATTTTTACTGCACCAGGGCCGCTGCCCCGTATATGCGCCAGCAGAGATGGGGGCGCATCATCAATACATCATCCATCGCAGGCCTGGGCAACATGGGCCAGGCCAACTACAGTGCAGCCAAGGAAGGCATCGTTGGTTTCACCCGCACCGTAGCCAAGGATATGGGCAAATACGGCGTGACCTGCAACGCCATCCGCCCCAACGCAGCCACCAGGATGACCGTGACTGATGAGCTTATGGCCGCCTGGAAAAAGCAGTTCGTGGACGCCGGCGGCACCGATGAGAAAGTGTTCAAGGAAATGATAGATAAGATGGTGCTTTCCTCCAAACCGGAGAACATCGCGCCGGTGGTGGTCTGGCTGGCCACGGAGGAGGCTGCCAATGTTAACGGGGCTACCTTCTTCATCAGCGGCAACGATATCGGCATCTACGCAGAACCGGCGGTAACACAGAAGATTACCAAGGCTGAAGGCTTCTGGAGCATTGACGAGCTGGTAAAGATTACCCCCAAAGAGCTCACCAACAACTGGGTAAACCCGATGCCGGCCAAGCCCGCCAAATAATAAGTACTGAATGTTATGACGATTGCTATCCACTGATACAACCGAGGAGGTACGATGAGCAGTCATATTGTCCATGACAAAAGGATGCAGCTCTGGATAGTCATCAGTGTGGCTTTTGCCTCCTTCATGGCTGCGCTGGACACCTACATTGTCAACGTTGCCCTTCCTACCATTGCCCATTATTTTAACGTCGGCACTACTGATGCGGCGCTGGTCACACTGGCATACCTGCTGATAATAACCAGCACGCTGCCTATCTTCGGCAAAATAGGTGACCGCATCGGCTTCAAAACCGTATTCATACTCGGTTTTGCATTCTTCTCCATAGGTTCATTGTTCTGCGGGCTTTCACCACATATTTACCAACTGGTCGGCTCACGCTGTATACAGGGACTCGGCGCTGCCATGCTTTATGCGGTAGGCATGGCCCTTGTGCCCAGGCATATACCACCGGAATCTCGCGGATGGGCTTTCGGCATCACCGCCACATTAGCAGGTTTAGGCGTGGTTGTAGGGGCGCCGCTGGGAGGTATCATCACCCAGTATTTCAGCTGGCACTGGATCTTCCTGATCAACGTTCCCGTCGGCATAGCGGCTATCTTCGTAGCCATCAAGGTCATTCCCTCCGGCCAGCCTGATAGCGCTGACAAGAAACAGGGCGCGTTTGATTATCCCGGGGCCATACTGAGTTTTGTCGGCCTTTTCACGCTGGTTGGAGCCCTCAACAGGGGTCAAAAATTAGGGTGGGACCATCCGGGCATCATAGCCGGCTTTATCCTGTCAGCGATTTTACTTACAGCTTTCATCATCAGGGAGAATCGATGCAAGGACCCCCTGCTTGATATTGAGCTCTTCAAAATTCCAAGCTTCAGTTACGGAGCTTTTGCCGCCATGTTCGCCTGGTGCATGTTCGCCGGCAGTAATTTCCTCTTGCCTTTCTATATGACCCTTACACTGGAACTGCCATCAAGTATCATAGGCGCACTCTTCCTCATCAGTTCCATCCTCTTCATCATAGTAAGCCCGTATATGGGGCGACTCTCCGACCGCACCGGCACCCGCATACTTTGCTGTTTGGGCATGGGCGGAGCAACCGCTGCAGTGCTTTTCTTCGCGCTTACCCTGGGATTGCATTCCCTGTTTCCTATCTTAATTTACCTGGCCCTGGCCGGGGTCACCATGGGCGCCTTTGTACCGCCTAATAACAGCCTCACCCTGGGCTCCATACCTGAGGCAAGCCAGGGAGCGGCATCCGCCGCCTCGCGCGCGCTGATGAACCTGGGCATGGTGCTCGGTGTGGCCATCTACCAGACTATTTTTTCGGCAGTTTTGCCCGATTCGGCACTTAATACGAGCCTGTTAACTTCCGGTGTTCCAGCGGCAACATTAGACATCGGCTTCCGCAATGCCTTCCTTGCGGGTGGCATCATGTGCGGTTTGTCCTTTGTGCTATCGCTGCTGGCAAGGGAAGACAGGGGTAAAAAGTCCGGCTCGGTCAGGCCTGATACCATAGTGTAGGCAATTAAGGCAAGGAGGTGGCCATTGTCGACAGACAGTTGTGTAATAAGGAAAGTGAAGGACGAAGATCGGGATGCAGTAGTAGGCATTATCAATTATTTCATAGAGCACAGTTACGCCAATTATATGGAAGGCATAGTCGACGGGTCTTTCTTTAATATGGCCAGAAATATGTGCAGGAACGGCATTTTTTATGTTGTCGACTCGTCACAGGAAGACGTTATCGGTTTCGGTATGCTGAGGCCGCATATGTACCCGGGCCTATTCAAGCGCGCGGCAGAAGTAAGTTACTTCATACTGCCGGGACACACGCATAAGGGACTGGGCAGCAAACTGCTGGCAACGCTTGAGCGGGAAGCACATAAAGTTGAAATCGAAACACTACTGGCCAATATCTCATCGATTAACGAGCAGAGCCTGTCCTTCCACCGCGGATGCAGAAGTTTATCTGAAACCAACGCAAAAGGCGGGTCAAATGACCCGCCTTTTGGAATTATAAGCTGTTAACCGCCTATTTTATTCTGAAGTGGAATGGGCCGAAATCGAACTGGTTCTGGTTGGGATCCTGGCCGTTGCCTGGATTGAATTGATTATAGGCAGGCATCTTATCCGGCCATCCACCTAATACGACCGGCACCGAGATCTGCTGGTCTCCCCTCTGAACTGAGAGAGTCACCGTATCTCCCGGCTTCTTACCGTTGAAATAAGAAAGTATATCCTCTACCCTGGTTACCGGTGTACTGTCGATGGCGGTAATGATATCGCCACCAGCAGTCGCTTCGTTTTGATTATTCCTGCCGCTCTCCACGAGTCCGGCCTTCTCAGCCGGGCTGCCGGCCATGACGCCGACGACATAAACGCCTTTCCCGGCTTTCAGCTTCAACCTATCAACCAGGTCTTTGCTTACCGGCATGCCTTCGATGCCCAGCCACGGTGTCTTGATCGAGCCGCCCTTAAGCAACTCCGGCAATATCTTTTTAGCAGTGTCGATAGGAACGGCAAAGCCTACTCCGTTCGCCGAAGCTTCTATCGCCGTGTTGATACCGATGACCTCACCTTGGGAATTGAGCAGCGTACCGCCGGAGTTTCCCGGGTTGATGGCGGCGTCCGTCTGTATGATACCCGTCATATTGCGGCTTGAAGATCCGGGTATCGACCTGCCGATACCACTGACTATCCCTACGGTGATTGAACCCTGCAGGCCGAAGGGCGAACCCAGTGCAACCGCCATCTGGCCCGGTTTTACTTTGCTGGAATCGGCCAGCACCAGGTAGGCCAGCCCGGGAATTTTGGCAGCGTCCACCTGCACCAGGGCAATATCGTTATTAGGGTCCGTGCCGATAACCTTGCCTTCAAGCTCCGTGCCGTCACTCAGATAGACTTGAACGGTGGATACCTTGTCCACCACATGGTTATTGGTGAGGCATCGATAATAAATCCCGAACCCTGTCCCCTCATCTTGGGGATATCGAGGCCAAACGGGCTGAGAAAAGGCGCCGGCGCAGATGCTACGGATTCGACCTGCACAACGGCAGGGATACATTTTTCATACAATGATACTGTGGTGCTTTCATCAAAAAGCGGCGCTACCTGCACCGCGGCTGAGGACGACGGAAGCTTGATCTCCGAAGATTGTTTGGCTCCAGCCGGGGCCGCCGTGCCGCAGCCGGCGACGATTAATAACACCGCCGCCAGTATGGCCAGCGTGATAATCCACCCGCCGCGTTTCCAGGCTGCAAATTTTTTCCATAAAGACATAGCTGTCCTCCTTCATTTTGTTGACTATTGAATATCCGTTAAAGGTTTTGACGCAGATAATACATCTCGAAAAGATTGGGGGAATTCGACTGCTGTTGGATGACCCTCTCGATTTTCATCTCTTCCAGGTCAACCTGTACCAGCCAGGTCTTACCATTAAGTAGAATAGGGACCACGGCCTGGGATGCAGCCGGCGTCACCTTCAAAATATTCCCGTTTACTACCGTCATTTTCGAGATGGACGAAAAAATCGGGAAGACCCGGCCGGTCTGTGCGCCGCTGTCCAGCAAATCTTTAACCCGGGTATCGGAAGAGGCGATTTGAATTGCCTTATCCTGCTCCGCCTGCGGCAATTCCGGCATAAATAATCCTTCATAGCGCCGCGTTTGCACCACGGTCCGGACATTCATATCTACATCCGCTTCGATGAAGTCCCCCATACCGCGGCAACATACCACACTGGCCATACCGTCCCTGACATCCACGCGTACAATAATAATTTCACCACTTCCGGTCAGGCGCTGTTGTATAGCAGGGTCCTTTTTCACCACGTCTGCGGCGATTACCGCGGGTGAGGGGCTCGCGACATAAAACACAGCAGCCAGCATTGCGGCTACGATAAAAAGAGCTAACCCACCGGCAGCCGCGGCCCTCCAGGCTGGGGCGCGCAGCCAATTAAAGGCATCTCTTATCGCGCCCATAAAATCACCCGCCGGCAACGGCGCTTTTCCTGGCCGATGCATACCGGCGGTACCTTCCATCAAAACCGCCTTGAGCTTTCCCCTGTGACCGACAATAAGCAGCTCGGGAATTTCGACGTTTTCCAGTTTCCGGATAAGCATGTCCTTTTTCATTTTCTTGCCCTGCGCTCTAATAAATATAATGCCCCGCCGGTTAAAAAGTTGCATCACTGCATCTTTTCTCTCAATTTCTCCACGCCTCTGTGTAAAAGTGACTTGATAGTCCCTTCCTTCTTTCCCAGTATCTTGACCATCTCCCTGATTTTTTTCTTCTCAAAGAATTTCAAGGTGATCACTTCCTGGTACATCTCAGGCAATTCTGCAAGCTTTTTATGCAGGAGGAGGAACTCCTCGTGCCTGCTCAATTCTTCTTCAGCGTGGTTTATTTCATCCGCGTAATCACCCGTGTCAGCCAGTTCCGCTATCTCCTCAATACTGGCAATACGCTTGCCTCCCTGCCGCCGGTAATGGTCATTTACCTCATTACCGGCAATCCGGTACAACCAGGCGCCAAATGGCACATCCCTCCAGCGGAATTTTCTGATCTGGTTAAGCGCTTTCAAAAAGGTAATCGATGTTATGTCAAGTGCTAACTGTATGTTAGCTGTGCGTTTCAATGCGAAGTTAAAGATCCGCTGGTAATACATCTCGTACAGATCGCCGAAGGCCTCGGGGTTATGCTGCGCGCGCTTTACCAGTTCTTCTTCCGCTTTCAACTGGCCGCTGGAAAGCAAAGTTTCAGGTTTCATTTCGATATTTATTTCTCAGTTTACCTGATAACGCAATGGTTGCAGAAATGTTGCATTACCAAAATAGAAGCAGGGCTAACCTGAACAGCACCCGGCGCACCGTGCACTGCCAGTCAGCCCTGCCCGTATTCAGATTACTGATTTTTAAAGCCGAATCTCCATATCAGAGCCGCCAGGATACCGCCGGTGAGGGGAGCTACCCAGAAAAGCCATAGCTGCGAGAGGGCACCCCCACCTGCGATAAGCGCCGGCCCGAGGCTGCGCGCGGGATTGACCGAGGTGCCCGTGATGGGGATACCCACCAGGTGAATAAGCACCAGGGACAGCCCGATGGAGAGACCGGCAAAACCCGCCGGGGCATTCTTGCTTATCGACCCG
>JAPLHJ010000215.1:6376-7395 GCA_026389675.1 Chloroflexota bacterium
CGAAACCCGCCGGGGCATTCTTGCTTATCGACCCGAAGATAACGAAAAGGAAGAGCGCCGTAAATACGACCTCGAATACAAAGCCGGATAACAGGTTAAACTTGCCAGGTGACAGGGCATCGTAACCATTTTGACCCAGGCCATTCACCGCCAGGGAATAGCCGGGCATACCGCTGGCGATAAGCCAGAGGACCAGAGCAGCCAATATGGCGCCAACACATTGAAAAATAACATAGAAGACTGTGTCTTTCACGTTGAGTCTGCCAGCTACCAGCATGGCCACCGAGATCGCCGGGTTAAGGTGACAGCCCGAAATATTACCGATAGCATAGACCATGGTCAGCACAGTCAGGCCGAAGGCAAACGCTATGCCTAAAAACCCGATTTCCTTGCCCGCGATCACCGCGCTGCCGCAGCCGACCAGCACCAGAGCGAAGGTACCGATAAGCTCTGCCCAATACTTCTTCAAGTTGCCTGCACCTCCTATAATATTTTCTTCCATTATACTCAACCATATAACAAGAATAAAAACAGCGGCCACCCTGCATTTTTATGCAACCGGCGGCCGCTGGTAATGCTATCAACCTTTATTTATTAAGCGAGTCCAGCGCCTTTTGCCACTGTTCCACCGTTGCATAAGGTGTATTTTTATTAAAGGCGATGTAGAGGTCCACTTTATGCACAAAAACCGCCGGCTCTAGCTGGGTCGCGTCGACTCCCGCTTGCTTGGCTACCAGTTCTACATCCGCCTGTGTGCCCAGCCAGAGGTCAACTTCTCCTGCCATCAGTTTTTTCAGTCCGTCTGCAGTTGAGTTAGTGAAGTTAAAATTGATAAAGCCCTGCCCGGCAAGCTTCTGCTGACCGGCTTCATCCTTAACCGCGGCAATCGAATTGACCGCCTTTGCCTCATCCAGGCTATTTACACGAACAGTTGAACCCTTTTTCGCATACAGCCAATTTTCATATGACCCAATCGGGCCTACCCACATAAAGTCCCGTTCCCTTTCAGGCGTCCGCGC
>JAPLHJ010000225.1 GCA_026389675.1 Chloroflexota bacterium
GGGCGCTCTTCTGCCGGCGGAGCCGCAACGGGAGCCTCCCGCAAGCTGAGCACAATGCTGGCAGGCGCGCCCGTTTCGCCACTGATCCACGAGACATTCATACTTGCAGGTAATGCTGTCCCATCCTTTTTTTGCAGGCTGCAGGCAATTTCGCCCGTGATGCCCTGCCTGACGATATCCGTGACCTGTGGCTGAAGCTTTCCGCTTTCCCCTGCTATCACAAGGCAGCCTGCGTCCCTGCCCAGCAGGTCAGCCTTCTCATAACCCAGTAGCAACAGCAATTTTTGCGATACATGAGTCAGCCGGCAGTCAAGGTCGGCTATGGCCACCGGGTCGAGCGACAGGTCCACCACAGAGCGGTAAAGCCTTTCCTCCTCCTTCAAACCATCCTCTATCCTTTTTTGCTCGGTGATGTCCTGGAAATGGACGATAAAATAGGACGGCCCGGCCTCGGAATCACCGATAAGCGATATGCTCATGGCAGTCCAGATAGTACTCCCATCCTTTGTTTGCAGCTGCCTTTGCACAGGCAATTCGGGCTTATCCAGCGAGAGGAAGAGTGCCATGATATCACCGGTAGTCTCGCGGTCGCCCGGCGGCAGGACTTCGTCGAAGCGGCTCTCGAGTATCTCCCTGTCCTCGTAGCCAACCAGATCGCAGAAAGACTTATTTACCTTGAGGAAGATGCCGTCGGTGCCGATGATAGCGAGGCCCGTGGAGAGGTCCTCAAAAGCCAGCTGGAAGCGCCTTTCAGCCTCCCGCCAGGCCTTCTCCACTGAATGGTGGCCGCTGATATCCAGCCAGTGGCCCAAAGTAAGCCAGGTGCCACCGTATTTGAAGTAGGTGATCTTCTCGGAGATCCATTTTTTCTTGCCCTCACGGGTGGTTATTTTAAATTCGTGGTTGGTATCTTCATCCTCTTCAAAGAGGGATGCTATGTTCTGCTTGGGCATCTGCCGGTAGCGCGGGTTGATCAGCCGCTGGTAGTCCTTGCCGGATAGTTCGTCCTGGCTGTATCCCGTGATATGGCGGAACTCAATATTGGTATAAATGAACTTGCCATCGCGCGTGATGTATATTCCCGCGGGCGAGTTCCTGAAAAGGGCGGTGCAGAGATCTGCCGCCGCCTCAGGCAATATCTTCAGGACATCTGTCCTGTCCGAGATAACATCCATATAATCGCTCCGTATCACCTGCGCCCACCTCGTTAATGCGTAATATCAAGTAAGAATTGCCGGCGCCGGCCGGTTGTTACCTGAGTATTTTACATTGATTGGTACAAACAGTAAAAACCGATCGCCATGGCACGACTTGGGAAGTGATATAATTGGTATGCAAAATCAGCGGCAGTGATGATAAAATTTCTGCGGGAGAGAGATATGAGATCAGTATATTTGTTTGTGGCTTTAGCCTCTTTTTTAATAGCATGTTGGCTGCCGGGCTGCGCACCGGTTTCTCCGCCATTGCCGGCCGAGATACCCATAGGATGCGTGATGGCGGTTTCCAGTGCGCCGGCGCAGGGGCCGAACCTGATCAAGGCAGCACAGCTCGCCGTCAATGAGATAAACGAAAAAGGCGGTATAAACGGCAAGACATTGTTGCTGGTTACACAGGACGAAGGTCCCACGGCGGCGACGGCTTTATACGCGGTACACAAACTTATCGATGAGCAGAAAGTGCAGGTCATAATTGGCTGCACTACCAGTGAGGCGGTGATGAACGCCGGGCCCTATTTAGAGAGCAAGGGGGTGCTGCTGGTTTCCCCATCTGCGACTTCCGGCTCATTATCCGGTCAGGAGTGGTCCGGATGGGCATACCGTGTATGCCCCAGCGATTCGCTGCAGGGAGGCGTGGCAGCGCAATTGATAAAAGACAAGGGATATAAAAAAGTGGCCACCCTCGTACAGGATACGGTTTATGGCAGGGGGATAGAAGAAACCGCCAGGGAATACCTTAAGGGGACAACCGATATCGTAATCTCTTTGAGGTACGATCCCGCCAAACTGAGTTATCTATCGGAACTAAACTCTATCAAAGATCAGCAGCCTGAATGCATCCTGCATGCCGGGCTTTACAGCGACGGGGCGGTTATCTATGAGCAGGCACTTAAGTCAGGGATGGATAATATACCCTGGATAGCGGTTGACGGATCCTACGGTATGCCGCTGGATAAATACCTCGATGCGGCTAAATTCATGGAGAAGGCGGTGACCGGCACCGCGCCGGTTCCTGACAGCAACTCCAATATATATAAGAGCTTTGCCTCAGGCTATGAGAAAGCTTACGGCATCGCGCCCAGCGTGTACTGCGATACCACGTATGATGGAGTTTATCTCATAGCGGCGGCAATGGAAAAGGCCAATGCATATAACGGGAATGCGATCAGGGAAGCGCTGGCGGTGGTGGGAACGGGCTACCCGGGGGTGAGCGGTAATATCACCTTTGACCGTTCGGGAGAGCGTATCGCCGGCCTTTACGGCATATGGAAAGTGGAAATGAAGGGCACCCAGTACCAGTATGTGATAACCGGCCAGTCAGTCAACTTCCTGAAGCCGAAATAGTTCGCGACTCCGAGTTCCAACTTACCGCGCAACTGGTTGCGTAACCTGCCGGCTTCGTTGACAAGTGCTAATGAGGCATGCCGTCGGAGGCGAAGTGGGGGTAATCCTGAGTAATTACGAATTTGCTCCACTTGCCGATATGGCCGTACTCAAGGTGGCACCTCTGGCATAGGATTACGCAGTTTTGCAGCGAATTATCCCCACCCAGTTCAGCCGGCTTTTTGAAGTGGGCGAAGCCCGCAGCCACCTCCAGTTTTTCACCACAGTGCGCGCAGGCCTGCTTTTGCCTGATATAGGCCCTGTCTTTTACATCCTGCGCAAATTCCTTGGGACTCATAGTTTCAGGTACTCATCAATCGGGTAAGTGTTATCTAATTTAAGCATAATGCACACCTTATTTCAATGATATTAGCACAATTCCTCTTCCACGGCTTTGATCAAGTCCGGGACCAGGGCTTCTATGGCAGGTGACAACCGGAGGCCGTGCGAAACATCGGCCGGTTCAATGCCTATAATAATCACGGCGGGCAGGCGCCTGCCCAGTTGCTTCATCAATTTCAGGCTATCGAGGATGCCCATACCGTGCAGGGAAGCGGGCATCTCATCCGCGATATTTTCCACGCCGAGTTTGAGCCGGTAAATATCGCCCGGCCGGCCCCCGCCCCGCAGCGCATCCACGATAATCAGCTTGCCGCAGTCCGGGTCCAGCAGCGAAAAGAGATCAGGCGCCGCGCCGCCGTCGATGATAGCTACTTCCGGGTATTTTCCGCTTTCCCGCATCTCCCCGATAATACGGATACCGATGCCATCGTCACGGCATAGGGGGTTGCCGATGCCCAGTACAGTTATGCGCCCTCTGGTTTCCATGAGATCAGCAAATACGCGGCAATATCTCGCCCGCCGGCATATCGACGATGCGAGAAGAGCCTATTCTGGTTTTCATCACCAGCACTATATCCGCGTCTCCTGGATCAACGACCGCTACCAGCTTGCCCTCGTTGGCTATGTAAAGCGGGTCCAGCCCCAGCAGCTCGCAGGCGCCCCGTACACCGTCATGGACTGGTATTTTTGCCTCTTCGATGGTAATCCCCACTCCGGATTGCCGGGCGAATTCGTTGAGGGTCGAGGCCAGGCCTCCCCGTGTGGGGTCGCGCAGGCTGTGTATCCGGCGGCTGGCAGCCAGCATAGCGGCTGTCAGGTGGTTAAGCGGGGCGCAGTCGCTGGTGATGGGGAGGTTGAACTGCAGGCCTTCACGCTTGCTCATGACGGCCATGCCATGCTCGCCGATGCCGCCGCTCAGGATTATCCTGTCGCCCGGCCTGGCGTTAGAGCCCGAGATGTCCGCTTCACCTTCGATAAGGCCTATACCGGCAGTATTGATGAAAAGGCGGTCAGCCTTGCCTCGGTTGACTACCTTGGTATCGCCGGTAACGATTATTACGCCGGCTTCTGCAGCGGTCTCCGCGATGGACTCGACAACCCTGCGCAAATCCTCCAACTCCAGGCCTTCCTCGATAATCAGTGCCAGACTGATGTAGAGAGGCCGGGCGCCGCTCATGGAAATGTCATTAACCGTGCCGCAGACCGCCAGTCTGCCGATATCCCCGCCCGGGAAGAAAATCGGGCTGACCACGTAGCTGTCGGTGGTGAAGGCTATCTTTCCTGATAGGTCGAAGACGGCCGAGTCGTCCATGCGGGAGAGGATGGGGTTGTTGAGGGGCGGCGCAAGTATCCTGTCTATAAGGTCGTGGCTGAGCCTGCTGCCGCTGCCGTGAGCCAGCAATATTTTTTCACCCATCGGACTCTCCGTACTGGTAATAGGCGGCGCAGCTGCCCTCTGAGGAAACCATGCAGGGCCCGATAGGGTTCTCAGGAGAGCAGGCTTTTCTGAAAAGCTTGCAGCCGGTCGGAGCGATAACCCCGCGCAGCACCTCGCCGCAGCGGCAGCCGGGTGCCTCCCTGGCAGGGGGCAGCACAACATCGAATGCACGGCCGGCATCGAAACGGGCGTATTTCACATTCAACTTGAGGCCGCTACAGGGTATCTCGCCCAGGCCGCGCCAGCTTGCGCCGGCAGTATCGAAGACGTTGTGGATCAGTTCCAGCGCTTTCAGGTTTCCACCGGGCTGGACACCCCTGGTGTAGGCGATTTCAACGCGTGGTTCACCCCGCTCAATCTGCTGCACCAGCATGTCCACGGACTGAAGGATGTCGACAGGCTCGAAGCCGGCGACCACGCAGGCCACGCCGTAATCGCGGGCATAAGCCTGATAGGGGCCGGTGCCGATAATCGTGGTAACATGCCCCGGGCAGATGATGCCGTTGATCTTGATCTCACCCAGGTCGAGCAGTGCCCTCATTGCGGGGGGAGTCGTCTTGAGCTGGCAGAGCACGTAGAAATTGTGCAGGTCCTCTTTTTCGGCCTGTACGACTGCCATGGCGATGGTGGGCGCAGTGGTCTCGAAGCCGACCCCGATGAAGATAATTGATTGCTGCGGGTTATCGCGGGCTATCTGCAGTGCGTCCTGCGTGGAGTAAACGACGCGTATGTCACTGCCTTCAGCACGCGCTTTCTGGAGGCTGGAGTAGCTGCCGGGGACCTTAAGCATATCCCCGAAGGTGGTAATGATTACATCCGGAAGGCCGGCCAGCGCGATGGCTTTATCGATGTCGCTGTTGGCCGTTACGCAAACAGGGCAACCGGGACCTGAGAGCATCTCGATAGTGGGTGGCAGCAACTGGCGGATGCCGTTGCGCATAATGGCGACCGTGTGACCACCGCAGAATTCCATCAGCCTGGCCGGTCTTGTGGAACCCCTGGCGATCTTATCGGCCAGTCTGCGAACCAGTTCGGCGTTGCGGAACTCGTCGATGAACCTCATCAGGTAGTTATTCTACTTGAATTAGAATGCAACGTACAAACGCCGGTGAAACGCCGGGCCGGCTGCTACCCATAGCGTTCAGCGCCAGTCGGCTAACCCGGAGTCCGTGCACTCGCTGCGCGTCACACGCACCTGGCCGCTGCCGTCGGCATTCATAATGTAAATCTCGCCGTTGTCGTTGGAGCAATCCCGTTTCGAATAGAAAACCAGCTTACTGCCGTCCGGTGACCAGGCGGGATACTTATTGTCAATTGTGCCTGTAGTAAGACGCTTGCGCTCTGTACCATCGGGGTACATCGTATATATCTCGAAATTGCCGTTTTCGTTGGACTGGAAGGCGATTTTGTTGCCGTCGGGCGACCAGGATGGGAAGGTGTCAACCTGCAGATTGCTGGTAATCCTCACCTGGTTGCTGCCGTCGGAACGCATGGTGTAAATCTCGGGGCTGCCGTCGCGGTCACTCTGGAAAGTTATCCTGTTGCCGTCCGGTGACCAGCAGGGGGCGGCGTCATTGAATGTGTTGCTGGTAATCCGTACCTGGTTGGCGCCGTCCGCATCCATCGTATAAATCTGCTCGTTCCCATCGCGGTCGGAGGTGAAGGCGATTTTCCGGCTGTCCGGAGCCCAGGCCGGCATCTCGTTATTGCCAGTGTCTTTGGTCAGCCTGGTAGGATTGCTGCCGTCGGCGTTCATCAAGTAGATTTCATAATTGCCATCGCGGTCTGTATAGAAGACGATCTTGGTTCCGTCAGGCGACCATTTGGGGAAGCGGTCGCCGCCCGTTTTACTCTTGGTCAACCGAATCCAATTGGTACCGTCTATGTTAGCAGTATATATCTGCGGCCCGCCAGGGTCGTTTGTCCCGGAAACAAACACCAGTTTCCCCAGGTTAACGGCGGTTTTCCCTGCCTGCGGCACCGCAGCAGGGGTCCCATTTTCGGCAGCAGGCGCGGGCAGGAGCGGAGACTGCTTGGGTATATCCGGCGGCGCAGCCGGTGGCGAGACCTGCGGTTGGACCGCGCATGAAAGGCTTATCGCTGCAATGACCGCAAATAAGAAAATAGATATAAATACCGGCCTGATTATTTTCATCATTCCCCTTCGCCAGCTTCAACCATGCGTTCAAGGAGGTCGAGCGTCTCCTGCGCTTCCTCCTCGTTTAGCACGTTGATGGCGTATCCTGTATGTAGCAGGACGTAATTGCCGACCTCGGCTTCCGGTGTGAGCGCGATGCTTACCCTGCGGCTCACCCCGCCGATATCTACATCGGCCTGGTCGCCTTCGATCGACGTTATCTTCACCGGAACAGCAAGGCACATGTGCAAGAAGTATAGCTAAAAACGGGTACCTGAACAAGCGGAAGCCACATCAGGATAATTAGGTGCCCGCCTGGCAGGTATGTGTTTAGCGGCCTGAATCCGGCTTGCCATCCGTGCGGAAAAAAAGGATAATGTCCGGTTGGTTAATCAGTCAATAACAAGGAGGTAACATGCCCGGAGCACTATCCGGAGTCCGCGTGGCGGACTTCAGCCGAATGTACGCAGGTCCATTTTGTTCCATGCTTCTGAGGGAACTGGGTGCGGAGGTAATCAAGGTGGAGTTCAGGGAGAGTGGGGATGCCTGCCGGACGATCCCTCCCATCACCGAGGGTGGGGAGGGTTATACTTTTACTATACTCAACCGCGGCAAAAAGAGCGTGACCCTGGAGCTTAAAAGGGCGGAGGGCATTGAGATTGCGCGCGACCTGATTTCCAGGTCGGATGTGCTGCTGGAGAATTTCTCAGCAGGCGTGATGGACAGGCTGGGATTGGGGTATGACGAAGTGAAAAAAAACAACCCGAAGCTTATCTACGCGTCGCTTTCCGGCTTCGGCCAGACGGGGCCGAACGCAGGCCGGATGGCCTTTGATTCGATAGCCCAGGCTATGGGAGGGTTAATGAGCGTGACCGGGTTCCCAGATAACCCTCCCACCAAGTGCGGGCCGGCCATCGCCGATTTAGGCGGCGGCGCTTTCACGGTGATATCGATCCTGGCTGCGCTCCAACACCGCAACGCCAGTGGTGAGGGGCAGCGGGTGGATGTCTCCCTTCAGGACTGCATCTGGCT
>JAPLHJ010000005.1 GCA_026389675.1 Chloroflexota bacterium
TTGCTGACCGGGGCCGTATCTCCTCTCAGGAAGGACGGTCCCGGCAGCCGTATCTATTTTGATTAGAAAACCCTGGCCCGGCTTGGCTATGTTATCAATCTGCCGGGCATTAAATATTGTTGATAAAATTATAAAACTCACAGGAGGATTAATATGGCATCAGCATTGGACGGTATAAAGGTCGTAGAGCTCTCGACCTGGTTCGCGGGGCCTACCTGCGGCATGTGGATGGGAGAACATGGGGCGGACGTGGTCCGGGTGGAGCCTGTCGAAGGCGACCCCCTGCGCGCAATCTATTCATCCGGCGTGCTTCCCGCCGAGCTCAATATAGGCTATAACTGGATGTGGGAGATGGCTAACCGCAGCAAGCGGTGCATCACGCTCGACCTCAAGCAGGAGGAGAGCCGCAAGATCATGCATAAAATGGTAGGCCAGGCCGACGTCTTCCTGGCCAACCTGCGGCCCTCAACACTCAAGCGTGCCAGGATGGATTATGACACGCTTAGCAAGATCAATCCGCGGCTGGTTTACTGCAACATCACCGGCTACGGGTCGAAGGGACCCGGCGCCGACTGGCAGGCCTTCGACGAGACCGCCTTCTGGACGCGCTCCGGCATCATGTCCACCATGGGAGAGCCGGGCACACCGGCCGTGCCGCTGCGCGGCGCCATGGGTGACAATACCACGGGCATATTTGCGCTTGGCGCTATCAGCCTGGCCCTGTATTCAAGGGAAAAGACGGGAAAGGGGCAGCTGGTGGAATGCTCGCTTTACGGTAACGGCATGTGGGTGGCCGGCATCGACGTACAGGGCGCACTTGTTTACAACATGGAACTGGGCAGGCAATCGCGGTTAACCCAGGGCAACCCGCTTTACACCACCTACGCTGCCAAAGACGACAAGTGGTTCATGTTCCAGATGCTGCAGACCGACCGCTTCTGGCCGGGAGTTTGCCAGGCTGTCGGCAAGCCTGACTGGGAATCTAAGTATCCGACACACGCCGACAGGTGCAAGAACAGCGCAGCTTTAATCAAGCTGCTGGACGCTGAGTTCGCCAGGCAGCCGCGCGAGTACTGGGCGCCGAGATTTGACGAGAATGGGCTGATCTGGGCCCCCGCGCAAACGCCGACCGAGGTCATCAGGGACCCGGTGGCTCTGGAGAACGGTTACATCATCGAGTACGAACACTTCAACTACGGCAAGCTTAAGGGCATACGTTGCCCCATCCAGCTCAAGGGCACACCGGAACGGACGCCCTTCGGCGCGCCGGAATTCGGACAGCATACCGAGGAAGTGCTGCTCGAGTTGGGCTATAGCTGGGAGGATATCGGCAGCTTCAAGGAACGGAAGGTCATATTATAATATTCGTAAACGTAGGGGCGGGTTTTCAAACCCGCCCGGCGCAGGCGCACCTGAAGGTACGCCCCTGCGTATGCGAAAAAGATAGATTAATAACACGCAAGCGTGCGAAAAGGAGTCATTAAATGTCGATACTGATATACGAGAAAAAAGACCATATCGCGTATATTACACTCAACCGGCCCCCGCTCAACACCATGAGCGTCGAACTCAGCCGGCAGCTCATCAAGGCACTGCATGATTACGATGCGGACAACGACCTGTATGCAGGTATAATCACGGGCACCGGCGACAGGTCGTTCTGCGCGGGCGCCGACCTGACCGACCCGGAACATATCGAGGCAGGGGTTAACTGGGAGGCCGATTACGATTGGCAGTTGGCCAACATCAAGAAGCCGCTTATCGCGGCGGTAAACGGCTACTGCCTGGGCGCCGGCTTCACGCTGGCGTTGTGCTGCGATATCAGGATAGCTTCTGAAAAGGCTTCGCTCGGCACACCCGACCAGAAGCTCAACACGGTGGATGCCTACGCGTCCATCATGCTTTCGCGCATGATACCGGCCTCGACGGCCATGGAGGTTCTGATGACCGGCGACCGCCTTAGCGCCCAGGAAGCTTACCGTATAGGGCTGGTCAGCCGCCTGGTCCCACCAGCGGAGCTGATACCGGCAGCCGAGGCTATTGCCAAAAAGATATGCAACAACGGCCCGGTAGCCTTGTGGGCCTGTAAAGAGCTGAACAGGCGGACCCGCTACATGTCACTGGATGACAGCCTGAGCCTGTTCAAATCCATCACCGGGCCCATACTCAAAATGGATGATACGCGAGAGGGCATCACCGCCTTCTTCGAGAAGCGCCCGCCCGTCTGGAAGTTGAAGTAACAATAGGGAGATATGAACATGCAATTTGAGACTGTAATTTATGAGAAAGTGGACGATATTGCCATTATCAGGCTGAACCGTCCCAAGGTGCTCAATGCCATAAATGTCCAGCTTACCCGGGATTTCCACCAGGCGCTGGCGGAAGCAGCGCTGGACTCCACCGTAAAAGGGGTGATTATCAAGGGCGAAGGGCGGGCCTTCTGCGCCGGTGACGACCTGTCGGAGAGCCCCCAGAGTATGAAGGTCGAGGACATCCTCCGGCACGTAGAAGTGCTGCAGGATACGACCCGCATCATGCTCAACATGGAGAAAACCGTCATCGCGGCCGTGCACGGCTACGCGCTGGGCGCCGGCTGCGAGTGGGCGATGAGCGCTGACATACGCATCGCCGCCGAGGGGACCAAGTTCGGGTTCCCGGAAACCAACGTAGGGGCAGGCATAACCAACTGCGGAACAAAGCTGCTGCCGCTACTGATCGGCATCGGGCGGGCCAAGTGGATGGCCTTCACCAACGAGCGCATCGATGCCGTTAAAGCGGAGCAGTGGGGCCTGGTCAACTTCGTTGTTCCTGCCGACAAGCTGGACGAGACGGCCATGGCGATGGTAAAAAAGATAACCGCCAACTCATCGCTGTCCATCAAGTTCACCAAGAGGCAGATGAATTTCGGCGTATACCAGGACTATGAGCAGCAGTTCGAACTGGAGGCGCACGATGTCGTGCTGTGCCTGACCGGCATGGAGGCCGCCATGCGTGCCAGGGCCGCGCTTGACAAGACGAAGAAGAAATAAAATCAGGAGAAATTAAGATGATTATAGATTTTCGCGTGACGGTAAAATCAGGAGAAATTAAGATGATTATAGATTTTCGCGTGACGGTGCCTATACGGGAATGGGTTGATGATGTTGAGGAAGCCAAACGTTTATTCCTGAGCAGCTTCATGAGGGGCTATGCGGAGTCAGCCTATGAAGTATCCGCCATGTACGATGTGACCGCTGAGAGCATGGTCAAGGCCATCGATGCCGCGGGTGTCAACTGCGCCGTTCTGCAGGCGGAATGGGCGCTCGGTGATTACAGGAAGTTGAATGATGCTACTTACCGGATCGCCAAGAAATACCCCAAGAAGTTCCCGCGTTATTACCTGACCGTCAATGCGCTGGAAGACGACGACATGGTCAAGGTGGTGGAGCGGGAGGTCAAGGAGCGGGGCTTCAGCGGCGTCAACTTCCAGACCTGGGCGCAGCGCATGTATCCCAATGACAGGAGGTTGTACCCGGTATATGCCAAGTGCCAGGAGCTGGGCATACCTGTGACCATACATTCTTCAATCAATTTCACCATCGACCGCAGCATCGATTTCAGCAGGCCCATCTATATCGACCATGTAGCCTGTGATTTCCCGGACCTGAAAATTGTGGGTAATCATGGTGGCTGGCCCTGGGTATCCGAATTGGTGGCCGTGGCCTGGAAGCACAAAAATGTCTATATCGAGATAGGCGCGGTAGCCCCCAAATACATCGGCACGCCCGGCACCGGCTGGGACCCGCTTATGATATACGGCAACAGCCTGCTGCAGGACAGGGTGCTCTTTGCCACCGATGACATGATACCCTGGCAGCGCTGCATCGATGAGCTACAAGCACTGCCGCTCAAGGACAAGGTCAAAGAGGAGTGGTTGGGGCTCAACGCGGCCAGGCTGCTGGGGCTATAAAAAAGGCACAGGAGGGAAAATGGACTACCCGCTGAAAGGTTTAAAAGTAGTTGAGGTATCAACCTGGGCGGCAGGCCCCAGTTGCGGCATGTGGATGGCGGAATGGGGCGCCGATGTCATCAGGGTGGAACCCATCGAAGGGGACCCGGCCCGCATGCTGATACAGTCGGGCAACGCACCCGTTACCGAGTTCAACTGGTTCTGGGAGCTGGTCAACCGCAGCAAGCGCATCATCGCCCTGGACCTGAAAAAAGATGAGAGCAAAAAGATAGTTCACAAGCTGGTCGGAAAAGCTGATATATTCATTGCCAACCTGAGGCCGGGCACGTTGAAAAGGGCAAACCTGGATTATGAGACATTGAGCAAGATAAATCCCAGGCTGATATACGGGCAGATCACCGGGTTCGGCCCCAAGGGGCCGGGCACTGAGTGGCCGGCCTTCGACAGCCTTGCCTACTGGGCCAGGGCAGGCATAGAGGCCCGCCTGGGGGAACCGGGCACGCCGTCGGTCCAGGAACTTGGCTCGATGGGCGATCATACGACGGGGATGTTTGCCTTTGGCGGCATCATGCTTGCCCTGTACAACAGGGAGAAAACCGGGATTGGCCAGCGTGTGGATGTTTCACTGCTGGGGAGCGGCATATGGGTAAATGGGGTGGACATCCAGGTGGTCATGACCTACAACATAGAATATCCCAGGGAGTCCAGGAAATCCATGACCAACGCCTTCGGCAACAGCTATGAGTGCAAGGACGGCAAGTGGTTCCATTTCGAAATGCTGCAGAGCGACAAGTACTGGCCGGCTATCTGCAGGGTGCTGGGCAGGCCGGACTTCGAGACGGATGCCAGGTTCTCCAGCCACGGGCGCAGGATGAAGAACAGCGTGGAACTCATCGCTGAGCTGGACAAGATATTTATCACCAAGACCAGGGATGAATGGGGGCCGTTATTTACGGAAGCTCAGATGGCCTGGGGGCCGGCGCAGACCGCGCTCGAAGCGACGAAAGACCCCTGCGTTCTGGCAAACAACTACATCATTGAATACGAGCATCCGATCCACGGCAAGGTCAGGGGCATAGGCTGCCCGATCCAGATGAGCAAATCACCCTATAAGACGCCTACCTGTGCGCCTGAGTATAGCCAGCACACTGAGGAGATATTGCAGGAGCTCGGCTACAGCTGGGAGGACATTTCCAGGTTTAAAGATGAAAAAGTGATCCCTTAATTAAATTTCAGGAGTAAAAGGAGGAGGAATCAAGTGAAGAAGCAGACCAAAAGAACTGTACTCTGGAGCATACTGGCTATAGTGGCCGTGCTTGTCATAGTCCTGGCAGTATTTCTCGCAGACCTGTCCGCTTTCCCGGGCAACATTAAAGAGACCGGCTACCAAAACCAGGTCGTGACGTCAGGAGTCAAGTCGACTTTCCACGATGGTGTAATTTACCGTTACCCCGGAATAGTTCCCATGATGGAAGTGGCCGGTGATTACTACGAAATGGGTTTGCAATATGGCGTATTACTGCGGCCGGAAATCCTCAACGGTATGGATTCGATGACCAAGATCCTTAAATGGAACGCAGATGAGATGGGTGTGCCTTATCCTGCCCTCGTCGGGTTGATTAAATACCAGGCAAGGCAAATGGCCGCCGGCCTGCCGCAAAAATACCAGGATGAGATGAAAGGTGTTTCAAATGGCTCGGGCGTGCCGTACGATACGGTTATATCCTGCTGTCTGTTCTACGATATCGGCATGGGGATGGGCTGCACCGGGGTACTTATGCGTGGTTCTGACGGCTCAATCATCCAGGGTCGTAATAACGATACGGCTGCCTTCGGTGGTGAAGAGCTGGCCAAGATGACAGTGGTCGTCCGGTATAAAGCTAAGGGGGCTAACGTCGTAACCCATATGGACCAGCCTTTTTATATGGGGGTGGAAACTGGCTATAGTGACAAGGGGTTAACTTTCGGCGAAGAAACGCTCTATGTTAAAAAACCGGATCCCAACGGTTTCTCGTTGCCTTACCTGATACGCATAGTGATGGAAGAGGCGTCAACGCTGGACCAGATTTATCCGTATTTCGACAAATACCACACTATAGGCGCATATGGCTGCGTCTGGGGTGACATAGATGCAGGCCGTGGCGCGGTGGTTCAGTTGACACCCACAGCGTGGGTAAAGAACGAACTGAAAGACTCTTTGCTATGGAATTTTAACCGCTTGTATGATCAGGAACTGGCCAAACAGCAGGTAGCGTCGGTTAATGTCAGCAACAGCAATATTGACCGTGAAGCTGTAGCCTCAACTTACCCTCAGAAGCCTGTATATACAATTGACGATGTCGTCAAGTTTGTGCGCGCCCAGATTGGTCCGGACGGCACAGATTACTCATGGTGTGGGACCAAGCGCCCGGTATGCAACTGGGCAGCATCGCAGATGATGATTTTTGATACGAAGAGCGACGGCTTCTACATGGCCGTCGGACCGTACTACGCAGCGCGGCAGAACATCTATCACTTCTACAACGACTTCTCCAAACAGCCTGAACTTTTCATGCCGGCAGTGCCAATTGAGCCTGTCATAGAAAAGGCCGCCCAAATTGAAAACCGCCTGGTAAATAAGGAAGAAAAGTTGAAGGCATTCATCGACCTTGCGCAGCAATACAAAGATGATGCCAATGTACAGTTCCTTGTTGCCTACAAGGCCTTCAAGCTCTCTAAACTGGATATATTCACCGAGTACGCAGAGAAAGCCTACGACATGGACCCGGCAAATTCTGAGTATCAAATGTATGCCGGTATAGCAGCCTACCAGAAAAAAGACCTGGAAAAAGCCGTTGGACTCCTTGATGGTGTGACCGCCAGGTACCCGGAGCAGGACCTTATCAGGCTCACCGTCCTGGAAAAGGCCAGCACGGCCAAAGACCCGCAGAAAGCGGCTCAATATACGGCACAGAAGCAGGCGGTACTGGATAAATACGGCGCCGAATCCTACTACAACTCGGCTATCCTTCCCCTGATAAATGCCCTGGACAAGGACAAGTAATGTGACGGTATATGACCGGTTAATTGAAGTATTAAAGGCCGAAGGCAGCACTGCCCCATTGATCATAGCTGGAGATTTACACTAGATGGAACTGTGAGGCGGTTTTTGCAAACACGCTGAAGTGATCTAAAATTATTCCCTGGAGGTATTTAACAATGGCAAACCAGATTGGCAAGAAATATTCATGCGGCAAGTGCGGTTCCGAGTTCATAGTGACCAAGGGTGGCAACGGTCAGCTTGTATGCTGCGGCCAGCCAATGGAACAGAAAAAGTAGAGAGAAATTAACCTTTTACGGGAGAGATAATATGGCGAACCAGCTTGGTAAAAGATTCAAGTGTGAAGTATGCGGCAGCGAGGTGCTCTGCACCAAGGCCGGTGCGGGCGTTGTCGTTTGCTGCGGCAAAGAAATGGAGCTGCAGAAACCCAAGGCTTTACCGTCATCCGATTAAATACATACTAGTGTTACTGAGAGTCCTATTTTACCCCGTCATTGCGAGGAGCGTAGCGACGAAGCAATCTCAGGACATCATGTCACCAACAGGCAGATTGCCGCGCCCTTCGGGCTCGCAATGACGGTTTAAATGGAACGTTGCTTCGCTTCGCTCGCAATGACATAATTAGGACACGATGTCCTTTTCCTCTGCATATTCTGCGCCGTTGGCCGGCCTCCGCATTCTCGACCTGGCCGATGGAGCGGCCGCGTTTTGCTCTAAGCTGCTGGCAGACCTGGGAGCCGATGTCGTCAAAGTCGAGCCACCGGGTGGCTGCCCTTCGAGGCAGACCGGCCCTTTTCTAAATAATCTAAAAGGCGCGGATAGCAGCCTTTCATTCTGGTATCACAATTCAGGGAAATCCAGCGTCGCGCTGGACCTGGAGAACGAGCTCGACAGGCAGAAATTCCTCCGTTTGGCCGCATCCAGCCACGCGTTGGTCGAGTCCTTCCGGCCCGGCTACCTTGAGAGCATCGGCTTGGGTTACGGCGGGCTTTGCGCGGCCAACCCCGGCCTGGTGGTGGCGTCGGTGACCGGCTTCGGCCAATCCGGGCCTTACGCGCAGTATAAATCCTCCTCGCTCATCGCCGCGGCCAGCGGCGGGCAGATGTATGTCTGCGGGAGTCCGGGCAGGCCGCCGCTCAAGGCTTACGGCGATCAAGCTTATTACACTGCTTCGCTATTCGCCGCCTGCGGCATATTGCTGGCCCTGCGCTGCAGGGAATTGACGGGCAGGGGGCAGCACATCGACATCTCTATGCAGGAAGCTGTGACGGCCGCGCTGGAGCACGTCCTGGTGCAGTATTTTTACGATAAGAAAGTGCCGGGCAGGGAGGGCAGCCTGCAGTGGAACGCCGCCTGGGACATCTTCCCCTGCCGCGACGGCCACGTACTGCTGACCCTCAACCGCGAGTGGGATACACTGGTTGAGTTGCTTGGCAGCAAAGATATGGCCGCCGGCCTGGCGCATCCGGCCTGGCGCGACGCGGACTTTCGCAGTCAGCATACCGGCGATATACAGGAGGCTATAAACTCATGGACCTGCATGCAGGATAGGGCGGAGGTTTTCCGGCTGGGACAGGACATGCGCTTCCCCTGGGCGGCGGTCTACTCAATACGCGATGTGATGGATAATGAGCAGCTCAATGAACGTGGTTACTTTGTGAACGCGGGGCACCTGCTGAAGCCGGGGGGCTTCAGGGTTCCGCGGCCGGTCATCGATTTTGCGGACGCGCCCGGCTATGCATGGAAGGCGGCGCCGGCTAGCCGCGAAAATAACGGGGACCTGGAGGCCTTGATGAAACGTAGGGGCGGGTTTTCACACCCGCCCGAGAATGCGGGCGCAGAACATGCGGGCGCACCTAAAGGTACGCCCCTACGTTACCAAAAATGTCATTGCGAGGAGGGAAGCGACGAAGCAATCTGTAGGGGCGGGTTTTCAAACCCGCCCGAAAATGCGGGCGCACCTGAAGGTACGCCCCTACAGTGTGGTGATTTAAGGCTCGGCGCACCTGGAGGTATGCCCCTACGTAATGGAAACGGATTTCGTAGGGGCGGGTTTTCAAACCCGCCCGAGAATGCGGGCGCACCTGAAGGTACGCCCCTACGGTGTGGTGATTTAAGGCTCGGCGCACCTGAAGGTACGCCCCTACGTAATGAAAACGGATTTTGTAGGGGCGGGTTTTCAAACCCGCACGAGAATGCGAGCGCAGCTTCCGGTAAGCCCCTACAGGGTATTCGGGTGCTGGACTTCACCTGGATGCTGGCCGGTCCCTATGCCACACGCCTGCTGGCCGACTTCGGCGCCGAGGTCATCAAGGTGCAGTCGAAGCTCACCGCCACGGGCGCCGAGCAGAATGACGCGGGCTACTTCGCCAGCTGGAACCGCAACAAGCTGGGCATCACGCTGGATTTGAGCAGGGCCGAGGCCCGGCAACTTGCGCTTGAACTCGTCGGCAAATGCGACCTGGTCATGGAGAATTTCACCCCGCGCGTGATGGAAGGCTGGGGGCTGGGCTACCAGGATTTGAAGCTGGTCAAACCCGATATCGTGATGGTCAGCCTCTCCGGTTTCGGCCACAGCGGCCCTTGGCGCAATTTTGCCGCCCTGGGCACAACCATTCAGGCAGCCTCAGGTTTCACGCAGTTGACCTCTTATAACGGTGGCCGGCCGGTCGGCATCGGCTTTGCCTATGCCGACCACATTTCAGGCCTTTACGCGGCGCTGGCAGCCCTTGCGGCGCTGAGGCGCAGGGATCGCTGCGGGCAGGGCGCATACGTCGATATTTCAGAGCTCGAGGCCGCCTGCAGCACGCTGGGCCCGGCGCTGCTGGACTATTCCGTTAACGGCCGCGCGGCGGCGCCTGCGGGAAATAAGGCGGAATGGGGGCAGGCTATCCCACACGGCTGCTACCGCTGCAAAGGTGAGGACCGCTGGTGCGTTATCGCTGTCTTCTCGGAGGAGGAGTGGCAATCGCTCTGCAATGTCATGGGTCAACCCCAACTGGCGCGCCAGGAGAAGTTTTCCTCCACCCGCTTGCGCCTTGAGAACGCGGATGCGCTGGACACACTGATTGAAACCTGGACGGTAAACTACACATCCCGTGAGGCGATGGATATGTTACAGTCCGCCGGCGTGCCGGCAGCGGCCGTCAATGACGCGCGGGACCTGGCGGACGACCCGCAATTGAACTGCCGCGGCTTTTTCGTAGAACTGGAGCACCCTGTCCTGGGCTTAACCAGGGCGGACGGTAACCCTATCAGGATGAGCGCGGCCCCTGCGGTGTACCATAAGGCGGCGCCCCTGCTGGGCGCGGACAACCGGCGCGTTTTCATAGATATACTGGGTATGAAAGAGGATAAATTCGGGTCTTACCTTGAAGACGGGATAATAGGTTAAATCGCTTCGCTGTACACCACTTCGCCGTCAAGCACGGTCATCTCGACCTTGAGGTTTTTCAGCTCCTGGGGACTAACCTGCAGGGGATCCCCGTTCAATACCACCAGGTCGGCCCATTTGCCCTTCGCTATGCTGCCGGTTTGCTTCTCGCGGAAGCACGAGTACGCGGCATTAATCGTATAAAGCTTCAGGGCGTCCAGTGCGGAGATAGCCTCGCCCGGTATGACCGCCTGTCCCGTCCCGGCGCGGCGCGTGACGGCCGCGTAAATGCCTTTGAGCGGGTCCGGGTTGGCCACCGGCGCGTCCGAGCCTGCCGCCACCCTGACTCCCGCTTTCAACATCGTGTGGATGGCGTAGAGGTGTTTGAGCTGGTGGGGTGGCACCTCGGACAGGTACCTTTCCCCGCTGTAATAGATGAATGCCGGGTTGGTGACCACGCCTGCGCCCATCCTCGCCAGCCTGCGCCCCATAGCTGGAGTGCAGACCGAGCAGTGCTCCAGGCGGTGGCGGTGTCCTTTGCACGGGCGTTCTTTTAAAGCATACTCAAGGGCGGTAACCGCGGCCCCGACGGTAGTTTCTTCCACGGCGTGCAGGGCTGCCTGCAGCCGGCGGCGGTGGATGCCCGCCGCCAGGCGGTTAAGTTCCTCCTGCCGCGGGTTAAGGCTGCCCCTCACATCGTCTATGATAATCTTGACGGCCCCGCTGCCCAATCCCGTCGCCTTATCGTAAAACGGCTGCTTGCCCTGTAGGCTGTCGAGTTCACCCGCGCCGAACATCATCACCACCCGCGGCTCGAAGCGTCCCCTCCTTTTCCAATCGATAAAGCGGTTCCAGCGCGCCATATCGTTGCCGGGCGATGCGTCCTGTAGCATGGTTATACCCAGGCTGAGCAGGGTCCTGCCCGCCCTTGTTATAGCGGTGTCCATCTCCTCGTCGCTTGCCGGGGCTATCCTTTGCGACAGGTAGCCGGCCATGCCGTAGAGCAGCCCGCTAGGCTCGCCGGTGCCCAGGTCGCGCTCGATCATGCCTCCCGGGGGTTCCTCACTCTCGATGTCGATGCCCGCCAGTTGCAGGGCCAGGCTGTTGAGCACGTGCGCGTGGCCGCTGCGGTGTGTTAGTTTGACCGGGTGGGCCGCCGTTGCCCTGTCCAGATCATGCCGCGTGGGATGGCGTTTCTCCTCTAAATAGAACTCGTTATAGCCGGCACATCTTATCCAGCTTCCCGCCGGCAGGGCGGCTGCAGTTTCCTTTATCGTGCTGATGATATCTTCGATGGAGTGCACCGAGGCCGGGCCGGCATCGATGTTGATCAGGCTTTCGGCATAAGCGGAGATATGGCAGTGGGCATCGTGAAAGGCAGGGATGACGGTTTTGCCCGCGCAGTCGATGACGCGGGCGCCCGGTCCGGTTGCGGTGGGGTCGATGTCCCGTCCGCTGACCTTTAAAATGCGCCCGCCCTGTATATAGATAGTGCGGTCCCGCGGGCGGCGTGGTTCCAGCGTTATCACGCCGGCGTTGCGCAGCACCAGGCTTGCTTTAAGGCTGTCCATCCCGTATCCCCTGGAAATAAGAATTCAGACCCGCGTAAAAAGCGAGTGCGGTATCGTCCAGGTCCGGCGGCGGCATGAGTTCGGCTTCGTCAGGGAAGTAGAGTTCTTCTTGGCCTATAGGGAGCACGGGCAGTGAGGTGTCCGACTCACCGTCCCAGCTTGCCGTGAAGGGCAGGCCGATGCTGCCCAGGGGCGGGTCTATGGTAGCGTCTACCAGCACATAGCGGCCGTTCAGTTCCACCTTGCAGGCCAGGTGGTTGACCGGCGCCATCTGCTGTGCTAACTTCCACAGGGCGGGCGGGTAGAGCTCCTCGAATTCCGCCCAGCGGTAGGGATAGACAACGTATAACACGTTAAGCCCCAGCCTGCGGTACATCTGGCACAAAAGCAGGTGCTTGGGAGTGCAGGAACCCATGTTGAGTTCCAGTATGCGTGGGTAATCCATGGGGCTGTTAAGTTCGGGCAGCACGCCGTAGGGTATATCGCGTATTTTTTCAAAGACCGCTATCATCGCCTGCTTCCCCTTTTTCCCCGCCGTCCACTTTTGCAGCGTGCTCCCTACGATGTCTTCTGGTGGCATAGGTTGGATCACTTTATTGCTTGCCGGCTGCATTCTGCAACGCAGGCTACATGAACACGTTATTGAAGGTTATAACCAGCGCAACGATTACAATAACCAGGGCGATGGCGTAGCCGGCAAAGAGTCCCACGCCAAAAGCCGTCCATAGCCCCTGTATCTTCGTAAATTGCTCTACGCTCTCCCACTTCTTATTTTTCCAGGCCCATCCGCTACCCCTGGCCCCCAGGACAAATGCCATCACCAGGTTTACCACGGGGATAAGGCCTAACAGGGCAATATAGGTTTTGTTTCCCAGGCCCCAGATCCACGTCATAAAAAAAGCGCCCCAGTTCCATTTCTTAACGGCTGCTGTGTTATTTTCTACGTTCATATTGATTCCTCCTCAAAATTCGTTAAATCGGTTACCACTTCTTCCACTGCCACGAATCTACCTGGTCAAGCGGATAAATCGGTCTGGAGATATTATTGTATTTGATGGAAAACACATCGATATTGGTGGTGCCCGGGCTGACCACGTTGAAGGTCTTGCGGTTATACTCCAGGAATCTGTAGCGGAAAGGAAAGAGATTCTTAGATATGACGATGTCAGCGTTCCACAAATCCAATCCGAGGCTGATGAAGAAGTCAGGAGAAAACGTGGGGTCGGCAAACTCGGTTAAGATCAGGTGCACCCCTTTGTTTTTAAGCACAACCGCCCTGCCGGTATACCTGACTGCATCGCGGTAATCCCCTTTGAAAATAACCTGCCCG
>JAPLHJ010000145.1 GCA_026389675.1 Chloroflexota bacterium
CAGTAAAATTACTGCCCAACCCAGATCGGCGGAGGACGGATCGCCACAACCCAATAAACTCAATGAGCAGGACCTGAAAAGATATCCGGCTATATACGATTTCCTTAACACGCTCGACCTTGATGACTTCGGTAAAAAGAAGTCGTAAAACTTGAGCGGTTGAAATAAAGCTGCCGCTGCACAAATTTACTATAGTAAGCGTTTCCCTTTCTTAAAATGCGTAGTTACTAATGCGTAACGAAATATTGCCTAAAATCATTGGAAAATCCGTTGACGGCCAAATATAAGGGTTGATATAATGCCAATGATTAAAAAAGACAACGAACTGAAGCCGGAAAAAAGACAACTCCTCAGAGGATTTTGGTTTCTCTTTAATGTCGGTTGGTACATAGCACTGAGTTTAATCGTACCGACAGCCATTGGTCTGTGGTTGGATGCTCCCGAGAGATTGAACAGCAGGCCACTATGCACGTTAATAGGGTTTATACTGGGAACAATGACGGCAGGATATGGCTTTTACCGTATGCTGCGTCAGTTCATAAATACGCAGAAAGAGATGGACATAAAAAAGAACTCTCTAAATAAGGAGCAGGACAGTGAGTAAACTTGGTTGCTCCAGCCGGTTAGTGGTAATCCTCGGCATCGTACTTCTGGCACTATTTCTGGCCTCATTTGTGATGGGACCTCTCGGCAGCAAGTTTTTCAACATCCAGGTACCCACTGAACTCCAGGTGAGTAAACCTCACGTTGTGCTTCCTTCCGAGGCAATGTTCCACGTCGGTGATTTCAAAATAACCAATACCCTGATATCATCATGGATCACCATCATTTTACTGTGCCTGTTATTCTTCTTCGCCACCAGGAAAATGAAGATTATCCCGGGCAGGCTGCAGAGCTTCGCAGAAGTCGTCGTCGATGGTATCTACAATACTATTGAGGGAGTAGCCGGGGAGAAGCATGTTCGCACCTTTTTCCCGATTGTAACAACCATCTTCATATACGTGGTAACAAACGCTCTACTTGCGCTTACACCGTTTTGGGGCTCCTGGGGTCCGATTGAACACGTAACAGAGGGGGCACATAGCTCTACTATTATTGTGCCCTTCCTGCGCGCCGCAAACACGGATATTAATCTTACCCTTTCAATTGCACTGGTGTCTTTCATATTTATTGAATACCTGGGCTTTTCCAAGATCGGCCCGCTCAAATATATAGATTCGTTCTTCCAGTTCAGCGCATTGGGCAAGGCGTTCGGGCAGCTATTTAAGGGTGAGGGAAAGGCATTCATAAGCGGACTGGCGTTTGGGTTCATAAATATATATGTCGGCCTTCTGGAGATTCTGAGCCACTTCATCAGGATTGTAAGCTTTACCTTCCGTCTATTTGGGAATATGACGGCTGGAGAGATATTGCTCGGCGTTATGACATTTTTAGTAGCCTTCATAGCACCCGTACCATTTTACGGGCTTGAGACCCTGGTAGGTTTCCTGCAGGCTATGATCTTCGCCGGGTTGACACTGGTATTCGGTGTAATGGCAGTAACCTCGCACCATGAAGAGGGTGCTGAACACAATTAATTTTGTACTCAAGAAAAAGGAGGGATCTAAATGGACGCTCAAACTATGAAAATGCTGGGTGCCGGACTCGCTGCAGGTCTGGGAATGCTGGGACCGGGCATCGGCCTTGGACTGATCGGTCTTGGTGCTATGCAGGCTTTGGGCCGCAATCCCGAGGCCAGGGGTGTAATCCTGACCAACATGATTCTTATCGGCGCTCTCACTGAAGCGGTCGGCATCTATGCTCTGATCGTCGCCATCCTGCTTGCCATGGTAGTCTAAAATCTGTTACAGGCAAGGGAATCCCAACGTTTCCGGGATTCCGCCCTGTGCCGGCCATAAAAGCCGGCGCTGATTGGAGAAAAAACAGGATTGGAACTTTGAGGTAAATATGGAAAATATCGGAGTAAATTGGCAACTGGTGGTTGCATTTCTGATCAATTTCCTTGTCCTCTTCGGGCTTCTCACGGCAATCCTCTACAAGCCAGTGCTTAAAATGCTGGATGAGAGGGCTGCCAAAATAAAGGAGAGTCTCGAACAAGCCGAGAAGATAAAGGAACAGACGAGCCGCAGCGAAGAGCAAATCAAGGCGGCAGTTGAAGCTGCACGTAAGGAAGGGCAGGTAATCATTGCCCAGGCCTCCCAGATTGCTGAAAAGATAAAGGAAGAGGCCAAAGACGGAGCGCGCAAGGAAGCGGATGCTATCGTAATCAAAGCCAGGGATGCAATTAAACTCGAACGTGATAAATCCATCGCAGATTTGAGGTCCGAGTTTTCCAATCTCACCATCCTTGCCGCTGAAAAGGTTATCAAGGAATCCTTAGACGCTCCAAAACACCGCAAATTGATCAACGAGGTCCTGGAACAAAGCAACACTTTTAAGCAGAATTAGGCAGGATAGAAAATGATATCAACAATTTCTGCCAGGCGTTATGCTCAAGCGATTTTTCAAATCGCACAGGCTAAGAACAACCTGGATGAATGGAAAAAGGAGCTCCGCAAACTCGCGGACCTGATGAATGATCACGAGATCGTAGATCTGGTCGATCATCCCAAAGTACCGTTCAACCTGAAAGCAGAGCTGATCAAGCAAAAGCTGGATACGTCCAACGAACTTGTACTCAACCTGTGCAACCTGCTGATTCTGAAGGGCAGGCTAAAGAACGCAGAACAGATAGCGGACGAATATGACAGCCTGCTGGATGAGCAGCGCGGCATTAAACATGCTGTCGTTACCACGGCTGTCCCCGTTGACGATTCGGAAAAACATAAGATCTCCGGCCAGCTCGAAAAAATAACCGGGAAGAAAGTAAGTGTCAAGCTCCAGGTTAACCCATCGATACTCGGCGGCATGATCGCCCGCATTGAGGACACATTGATTGACGGCAGCGTCCGCAACAGGCTGGACCTGCTGAGGAGAAACCTGGTAGAAGCCACGAAATAAACAACCTTTAAGGGGGTGAGCAGATTGAAATCCCAAGAAAAAGATATAGTCTCGGTAATCAAAGACCAAATTGAGCACTTCGGTGCTACTGCTACCATGGTAGACGTTGGAACCGTGGTGGCGGTGGGCGACGGTGTTGCCCGTATGCAGGGCCTGCGTAAAGCGAAAAACAATGAGTTGCTCGCCTTCCCCAACGGCATCATGGGGTTAGCCCTGAACCTGGAAGAAGACAACGTAGCCGCTGTAATCCTGGGCGAATACAGCCAGATTAAAGAGGGCGATGAGGTCCACTGCACCGGCCGCGTTGTTGAGGTACCGGTTGGCAATGAGCTTATCGGCCGCGTCGTGAATACACTCGGTCAGCCGCTTGATGGACTGGGACCGGTAAAAACCACCAAGACCCGGGCTGTTGAACGTATTGCCCCCAACGTCGTCGACAGGCAGCCTGTAACTGTTTCTGTTCATACCGGCATCAAGTGCGTGGACGCTCTGGTGCCCATAGGCCGCGGGCAGCGTGAACTTATCATCGGCGACCGCTCGATCGGCAAATCGGCGGTAGCGATCGATACCATCATCGCCCAAAAGGGCAAAGACCTGATTTGCATCTACGTAGCAATCGGACAGAAAACCGCCAAGGTCGCCAATGTAGTTGAAACCCTGAGGAAATACGGCGCCATGGAACACACGGTCGTCGTTGTGGCTACTTCGTCGGACCCTGCATCCATGCAATACCTGTCAGCTTACTCAGGATGTGCGATAGGTGAGGAATTCATGGAACAGGGCAAAGATGCGCTGATAATATATGATGACCTTTCCAAGCATGCCTGGGCATACAGGCAGGTTTCCCTCATCCTCCGCCGCCCTCCCGGACGCGAAGCTTATCCCGGAGATGTGTTTTACCTGCACAGCAGGCTGCTTGAGCGCGCTGCCAAGCTATCCAACGAATTAGGCGGCGGTTCACTCACAGCCCTGCCCATTATTGAGATCCAGGCGGGCGACATGTCGGCTTACATCCCGACCAACGTGATCTCCATTACGGATGGCCAGATACTGCTGGAAACAGACATGTTCAATGCGGGCATCCGCCCGTCATTAAACGTCGGCCTCTCGGTTTCCCGCGTGGGCGGCAATGCGCAGACCAAGGCCATGCGCCAGGTGGCGGGAAAATTGAGGCTCGACATGGCGCAATATGCCGAGCTTGCCACTTTCGCCCAGTTCGGCGCATCCGACCTGGATAAGGCTACGCTGGCGCAACTCGAGCGCGGCAAGCGCATGACCGAGATACTCAAACAACCTCAATATGCGCCGTTATCCCTGGAAAACGAGGTCATGATCCTTTTCGCAGTAACCAACGGGTTCATCGATGATGTGCCCGTCGAGAAAGTATCAGCTTTCGAAAACGCTTTCTATAAATTCATGGTGAATAACCACCCGGAGATCGGTAAAAAGATAGCAGAGGACAAGCAACTTAAACCCGAGACCGAAGCGGAGCTCAAAAAGGCGATAGCCGAATTCAAGCAGGGCGCTGCTTACTGAGGCGATTAAATGGTAAGTCCAAAAATACTTAGACGACGGATACGCAGTGTCCAGAGCACGGCCAAAATAACCCGTGCCATGGAGATGATCGCCACTGCCAAAATGAAAAAAGCGCAGGACATGGCCATAGCAGGCCGGCCCTATAGCGATAAGCTTATGCAGGTTATCGCAGACCTGGCCGCCCAGTCCGCTGCTGGCGGCGCGACCCATCCGTTGCTGGTGGCACGCCCGATCGAGAAGATCGGGATTGTCCTGATTACTTCAGACAGGGGCCTCTGCGGCGGGTTAAACACCAACCTCAACAGGCTTACCGGTAATTTCATACTGGAGCAAAAATTGCCGGTTACCATGATTACAGTCGGCAGCAAAGGCCGCGATTTTATGCGCAGGTCCCTGCGTGATATTCGTGCAGAGTTCACCAAATTGGGCGACAGGCCCAAGATGGCTGACACGATGGCCATATCCCAGATAATAACCGAGGATTACATTAACGGCCTTTACGACCGGGTTTATATAGCCTGCTCCAAATTCGTTAATTTAATGAGCCAGAAACCGACACTGGAGCTGCTGCTGCCGGTAGAGCCGGCGGAGTTGCCCAAAAACGTGAGCCCCGAATATATTTTCGAACCCAACGCTATGCATGTCCTCGGCGAGCTTTTGCCAAGGTTTGTCGAAATGCAGGTGTATCATTCCATACTTGAAGCTATTGCCAGTGAACAGTCGGCACGTATGATGGCCATGCGCAATGCGACCGATAATGCTTACGATGTTATCGCGGAGCTTACGCTGACGCTGAATAAGGCACGCCAGGAAATGATCACCAAGGAATTGCTTGATATCGTCGCAGGCGTTGAAGGTCTCAAATAGGAGGTGCAATTTGGCAAAAGGTAAAGTAATACAGATAATCGGCACGGTAGTCGATGTCGAATTCCCCCAGGAAGAACTGCCTGCGATCTATAATGCCCTTGAAATTATGCAGGACGGCGAGAAAATCGTACTGGAAACGGTTGCGCATATCGGCAATAACTGGGTGCGTTGTCTGGCCATGTGCCCCACCGAAGGACTCCAGAGAGGCGCCGTGGCTGTCGATACGGGCGCGCCGATATCGGTACCGGTCGGCAAAGTTGCGCTGGGAAGGCTGTTCAACGTATTTGGCGACGCGCTGGATAAATTGGGCGAAGTCAAATCCAAGGACAGATTGCCGATCCACCGTGACCCGCCCAAACTGGAAGAGCAGGAGACTACCATCCAGATGCTGGAAACGGGCATCAAGGTTATCGACCTGATTACGCCCTTTACCAGGGGCGGCAAGATCGGAGCCTATGGCGGCGCCGGCGTCGGTAAAACGGTTATCATCCAGGAGCTCATCCACAATATCGCTACAGCACACGGCGGTTACTCCGTATTCGCCGGGGTCGGCGAGAGGTCAAGAGAAGGCAACGACCTCTGGCGCGAGATGAAAGAGTCCGGCGTCATTGAAAAGACAATCATGGTCTTCGGTCAGATGAACGAGCCACCCGGCGTGCGCGCACGCGTTGCGCTTACCGGAGTCACCTTCGCCGAGTATTTCCGTGACAGCGAAGGATTGGACGTGCTTCTCTTCGTAGATAATATTTACAGGCACATCCTTGCCAATATGGAAGTATCGGCCCTTTTAGGCCGCATGCCGTCGGCAGTAGGTTACCAACCCACCCTGGGCACCGACGTAGCCGAGATGGAAGACCGCATTACATCAACTAAAAAGGGGTCTATCACTTCCTTCCAGGCGATTTATGTGCCTGCTGATGACTACACGGATCCGGGCATCGTTACCACTTTCGGCCACCTGGACGGCGTAGTATCACTCGAAAGGTCAATTGCTGCTCTCGGTATCTACCCGGCTGTTGACCCGCTGTCGTCTACCTCCCGCATCCTTGATCCCAATGTAGTCGGTGAAGACCATTACCGGGCTGCGCGCGGCGTGCAAAAGGTGCTTCAACGCTATAAGGACCTGCAGGACGTTATCGCCATCCTGGGCATGGAAGAACTCAGCGAAGAAGATAAGATTACTGTCAACAGGGCGCGCCGCATCCAGAGGTTCCTGTCTCAACCTATGTTTGTGGCGGAACCTTTCACCGGCATACCCGGCAAATATGTTTCGATCAAGGATACGGTGCGTGGCTTCAATGAAATACTTGATGGCAAGTGGGACCACCTGCCTGAATCCGCATTCCTGATGGTTGGAACTATCGAAGAGGCAGCCGAAAAAGCACAGAAAGCAGGTGCGTAGTTATGCCAACTGTAAAATTAGAGATTGTCACCGCTGAACGCCAGATCTTTTCTGAAGACGTAACTACCATCATTGCCGAAGGCATTGATGGACAGATGACTATACTTCCCAAACATGCTCCCCTGATCACCATGCTGGCCCCCGGTGAACTCGTTGTCCGCAAGGACGGGGAAGAGATGTATATGGTGATATCGGGGGGATTTATAGAAGTCAGGCCGGAAAAGGTTATTGTGCTGGCTGACGCCTGCGAGCGCAGCGATGAGATCGATCTGGAGCGCGCTGCTGAAGCCAAGCGCAGGGCAGAGGAAAGGCTCAAGAACCTCGCACTAACACCTGAGATCGACCAGTCCAGGGCCGAGGCAGCTTTGAGGCGTTCGATGGCCCGCCTGCGCGTCGCTGAAAAACACCGCAGGGTTCCCGGCTACAGACCCGGTGGCATAAATACTATTTAACTGCAGCAAACAAGCAAAATGCCGGTATCAGCTATAGCTGATACCGGCATTTTTACTTCCGTTCTGAGTTAGATGATTTCGAGTCTTACGCGGTTGCCTTCTTTAGTAGCCACCACACGCAGCAAAGTCCTCATTGCCTCAGCCACCCTGCCCTGCTTCCCAATCACCCTGCCTTTATCTTCTACATTAACTTCAAGCTTGATCACTATTCCGCCTGCGTCAGTCTCCTCGGTTACCTTGACATCATCGGGAGTGGTTACAATGGCCCTGGCAATGTATTCTACTATCTCCTTCATTATGTCTTCACCTCAGTAGCAGATTTGGATTTCTTCTTCTTCCTTTGAGTAGTCTTCTGTACTGCCTGCTTGAATTTCCTTGCGGGATGATCTGTCTTAAACTTTTCCATCACGCCCATCCTGGCTAACAACCTGTATGCAGTTTCAGTAGGCTGCGCCCCCTTCTCCAACCAGGCAAGGGCTTTCCCCTCGTCGATATTTACAGTCTCGGGATCAGTCAGAGGATTATAGTTCCCGAGGACTTCAATATAGGCGCCTCCTCGCGGTGCCTGGCTGTCAGCCACCACGATCCTGTACATCGGTCTATGCTTTGCGCCTATTCTCTTTAACCTAATTTTTACCATTATGTTAGCCTACCGTGGGCCCTCCATTTTTTAGTGGTTATTATGCATGAAGCCTTCGTACCTGTCAACAAAATATATATCGGGGGCGGTATACAGGTGAGATAAAGCCTGAATTAAGCGGATAGGCGTCTTTCTACGAAAAGTAATATAATTTCAAATACTCATTTACCAGGAGGTTTCAGTTGTCCTCTATCGTCAAGCAGTTGGACTACATATTTAAACCGGCCTCAATGGCCATAATAGGCGCTTCGGATAATGTTGCCAAGTGGGGCCACATGGTGTTGGACAGGCCGCTGCACACCGGATACAAGGGTGCCATCTACCCGGTTAACCCGCAGGGTACCAAAATACTGGGTTTGCCCTCCTACCGGTCCGTAAAAGATATCCCCGGGCCGGTCGACCTGGTTGTTATAACCACTCCGGCATCCCGGGTCCCTGCTGTCATGCATGAATGCGTGGAAAAGGGTGTAAAAGGAGCCGTGCTCATATCGGCCGGCTTCGCAGAAACCGGTGGCGCAGGAAAGAAGCTGCAAGAAGAGGTTGTGAAAATCGCCAGGGCCGGAGGCATCAGGTTTGTCGGGCCAAACTGCATGGGCATCTGGAGCGCAGCCGCCTCGTTGAATAACGCCTTCGAATCAGCGCCCAAACCCGGAGAAATAGCCTTTATCTCCCAGAGCGGCACTTTTGGCAGCTATATGGCTGAAATGGCCGCCACAAAGGGATATGGACTACGTATGTTTATCAGCATCGGGAACCAGGCCGATCTGACTACAGCCGACTATATCGAATACCTTGCGCATGATGACGATACTAAAGCCATAATCCTTTATCTGGAAGGGGTGAAAGACGGCAGGCGCTTCTTCGACGTGTGTAAAGAAACTCTGAAAAAGAAGCCCATCATCCTGTACAAGGGCGGAAGCTCAGCGGCCGGGGCCCGCGCTACGCTGTCGCACACGGCGTCCATTGCCGGTTCCGACATAGTATTTCAGAATGCCTGCCGGCAACTGGGGTTGATCCGCAGCGAGGAATCATTTCAGATTTTTGAAGTCGCAATGGCTCTGCTCGGGCAGCCACTCCCACCCGGCCGCCGTATGGCGGTGTTGGGCACAGGAGGCCAGGCTGTAGCCATAATCGACGCCTGCCAGCGCCTCGGACTCGAGATACCCCGGCTTGATAAAATAACGTCGGCCCGCCTGGCTGCCATGCTGCCAGCGCATGCCCCGCATCCGAGCAATCCGGTTGACTTTGCGGGCAGCTACCGTACTGCCGTCGATGAAGCTAATGTGGTTGAAACCTTGTTGAAGCTGGACTATATCGATGGCGTAATCAGCAACGTACCGGTAAACCCGCTGTTGTGGAGTAAAAAATTGGACAAGCTGGGCAAGCCGGAGCTTTTAGAGCAGATACAGAAATTGGTCGATGAAGGGGTGGGGCAATTCTGCGGACTGCCGCGAAAATACGGTAAGCCCATTGCCTGCGTTCGCTGGCACGGCGACGCCAGCAAGGACACTGTGTCTATTAAACTTACAGAAGCCGGGATACCGGTTTACGATACTCCCGAACAATGCGCACGCGCCATGCACGGCCTTGTGACTTATGCAGAAGTGCGGCGGCGTGGAAACCATGCGTGATCCGGGCCGGCCTGTTCACTCCATGCTAAAGGGTACCGACAGCTTTTCCACACCGTTGACCGACAACGCCACTTTATAACTCCCCTTATACCAGCCACCGGCAGGTTTATCTAAGTAGAATGCCAGGTAATAGTTGCTGACATCGCTCGCTGCTACGGTAAAGGTTTCGTTAAGCAGTTCGTTTTCGTGATCCTTGGCCTCCCCCTTCACATAGTACCAGCTTGCTTTAATCATATCTTCCGGCAATACGTCAGCAACTTTAAAAGAACAGTATATCGCAGGCGTATCCACCGGAAACGAGGTTTTAACCGGGCTGGTTGGCTTTGAATCATTGTCCACCGACGTGGTCATAACGCCCTCGGTAATAGTAGATTTATCGGGTGCGTTGCCGGCCGGCGCAGGTTTGTTTGCTCCGCAGGCCGGAGAAAAAAGTACGGCAATTAATATGATACTTAATAATACCGTCGTAAGCTTCATTTTGTTACCCCCACTGAATTTGAAATATGGACAAACTGCATGGTTCTCTAATATTACCCGTAAAGTGCAACCAAGTAAATCCGGCGGCGTTATTTGTAATATGAGTGATATAGCCATTATAATCACGCCAATGGATAACTGCCTGAGTCACACCTGGAGCCCGAGTATCATAGAGGCGCGTACTCTGCAAAACGAGTTGTCCGCCCGGGTAATCCGCAAAGGGTCTGTATTGAATCCCCGCTTTATCGCCGGCATTGACGTATCGGTATCGCGTTTCTCAAAATTGGGGAGGGCATCGGTAGTAGTTTTAGAAAACCCGTCGCTGCTCCCGGTCGAAACCAGTCACGCAGAAGGAGCCCTGTATTTTCCTTACGTCCCGGGGTATCTGTCATTCAGGGAAGCTCCTTTGATTATAGAAGCCTGGCAAAAGTTGAGAATACGTCCGGAGTTATTAATCATGGATGGCCAGGGTATTGCCCATCCCCGCAGGTTTGGAATCGCAACCCATCTCGGCCTGCTGCTGGATATACCGTCAATAGGTTGCGCGAAATCGCGCTTAACCGGCCAATGCGGTTTCTTGCCGGATGAAGCCGGCAGCTATTCACTTTTGACAGATAACGGGGAAGTAATCGGTGCGGCAGTCAGGACCAGGAAGTCGGTCAAACCGCTGTATATATCGATCGGCCACAGGATCGACCTGGAAAACTCTATTTACTGGATACTGCATTGCTGCCGCGGCTATCGCCTGCCCGAGCCCACCCGTCTGGCACATTTAGCTGCTAACGGCCGGTTAGATTGCGATAGATATGTAGCTCCTCACAGATCAGCTAAAATAGGCAGGAAACAACCATGCTTGAAGAGAAAAACCGCATAGAAGAATTGCGCCGCAGGATATCCGCAATCATGGAGCATCTTTGATGTCGCGGGTAAAGAGAAGCGGCTAATCGAATTAGAATCAAAAACGTCTGATCCAGATTTTTGGGCAGATCCCCAGGCGGCGCAGTCCACGATGCGGCAGATCGGTGCGCTTAAGGACACGGTCGCACAGTGGCGGGATATCGATAAGAAGGCCGCCGATATCTCGGAGGTCATATCCATCGGCCTGTCTGAGCACGATGAATCCCTTAAGGGCGACGTAGCGCAGGAAATCGACCGCATGATCAAGCGCTTCGACGAAATCGAAGTCCAGCTGATGCTGGACGGGCCGTACGACGCCAGGGATGCCATCCTGGCTTTCCATGCCGGGGCGGGAGGGACAGAATCACAGGATTGGGCGCAGATGCTGATGCGTATGTTCCTGCGCTGGGCGGAGCGCCGCAAGTTCCAGGCCGAGGTACTCGATGTATCGCCCGGGGACGAGGCCGGGATCAAAAGCGCCACCATCGAGATAAAAGGCAATTTCGCTTTTGGCAGCTTAAAGTCGGAGCACGGCGTTCACCGTTTAGTGCGCCTCTCCCCGTTTGATGCGGACCATGCGCGGCACACCTCTTTTGCCCTGGTTGAGGTCATGCCCGAGGCGGAGGTAAAGACAGACCTGCAAATCAGCCCTGAAGATATCCGTGTTGATACCTTCCGTTCCAGTGGACCCGGCGGCCAGCACATGCAAAAGACCAGCAGCGCTGTTAGAATAACGCATATTCCTTCCGGGCTGGTGGTAAGCTGCCAGAGTGAACGCTCACAGCATCAGAACAAGGAGAGCGCCCTTCGGGTCTTATACGCCCGCCTGCTGGAAGTAGAGATCGAAAAAAGGGAAGCCGAGCAGGCTAAGATCAAAGGCAAGCGCATCGATGCCGGCTGGGGCAACCAGATACGCAGCTACGTTTTACACCCTTATAAAATGGTCAAAGATCACAGGACCGAGCACGAGACAAGCAATACGGGCGCCGTGCTCGATGGAGAGATCGACGAATTTATTAACGCCTACCTGCGCTCGAAAGTTGGAGAAGAAAAATGACCAGGACTATACTCGCTATCATCCTTTCACTGATTGTATTATCAGCTCCCGCCCACGCTACCGCCGCCAGCGATATAAAGCTGATCAAATCCAGCACAGATAACCAGTTCCCTGACCTCCTGACCTTCAATGTCAGGGCGGAAAGCCCGGCCCGGATTGACCGTATCAGGCTGCGTTACGAGGTGGATAAAATGACCTACGCACCGTCCTTTGCCGAGGCGTGGCCCGATATCCAGCCGGGCAAGGACGTATCAGCAAGCTGGAGCTGGGATATGCGCAAAGGCAGCCTTCCACCGGGCGCAAAGATCACTTACTGGTGGGTCATTGAGAATACCGCTGGAAACAGTCTGACCACACCTAAGGAAACAGTATCATTTGATGATAACCGCTACAAGTGGCAAAAAGTAGGTTACAGTAATATATCTATATTCTGGTACCAGGGCAACCGCTCCTTTGCCGATGAGCTTCTCAAAGCCTCACAGGACGCCGCGGCCCAACTTGGCAAGGACACGGGGGGGTTCATTGAGAAGCCCGTCAGCTTCTATATTTATGGCAATTACCAGGACCTGCGCGGTTCCATCGTAGCACCGGAGGAATGGACCGGCGGTGTAGCCTATGCCGGGTTTAATATCATCTCGATCGGCATCTCACCGGGCAACCTGGACTGGGGCAAAAAAGCGGTAGCGCATGAGCTCGGCCACCTCATCACGCACCAGGTTACCGTAAGCCCGTACGGCGCCACCATACCACCCTGGCTGGACGAGGGATTGGCCATGCATGCCGAGGGAGAACAGTCTGACTCGGATAAGGGAGCTCTGCTTAAGGCCATAGATGACGGCAGGTTAGCCACATTGCAGTCCCTGTCGAGCCCGTTTCCCGCAGACCCGCAGGAAGCCTTCTATGCCTACGCGCAGAGCCAGAGCGTGGTGGAATACATAATAAACGTCTACGGCAAAGATAAATTAAACCACCTGCTGGTTTTACTTAACGATGGAAACACGATGGACGATGCGCTGCTCAAAACCTACGGTGTGGACCGGAACGGACTTGATGAAGCCTGGATCAACTTTATGATCGGGCAGCCAGGCAAAAAGACCGATACCGGTGCAATCCTGCGAAAAGACTCTCCGCGTCCAGTATCGATGCTGGATTATTTAACGCCGCGCGCACTGACACCGCAGATACTGGCAGGGGCAGGTTAAATGACAGCCGAAAGGTCCTACACCGTCCGTGATTTACCCCTGTCCGACAGGCCCAGAGAACGGCTGCAGCGGTTGGGGGCAGAAGCGCTATCCACCGCCGAGCTCCTGGCAATAATTATGGGAAGTGGAACACACGGTGATTCTGTATTAATGACCTCGCAAAAATTGCTCTCGGAATTCGGCAACCTTCAGAATATTGCTCAGGCGACGGTCGAGGAGATGTCCACGGTCAGGGGCATCGGCAAGGCAAAGGCCCTGCAAATAAAGGCTGCGCTGGAACTCGCTAATCGCCTGGGCGATCCTGATTACCGGAGCGGTGAGCCGGTGCAGTCACCGCAGGAGGCTATTAAATCTGTGCAGAGCAAATTGAAAGGCAAGAAAAAAGAGCATTTCTATATGCTTTGCCTTGACACACGCAACCGTGTTAACAATACCAACCAGGTGTCCGTAGGCAACTTGGACAGCAGCATCGTCCATCCCCGCGAGGTTTTCAAAGACGCCATATCTGCGTATGCCTCTACTGTAATTTTCGTGCATAACCATCCATCGGGCGACCTTGAGCCCTCATCGGAAGATATCAACCTGACAAAAAGGCTGGTAGAAGCCGGCGAGTTGCTGGGCATACCGGTGCTGGACCATATCATCGTCAGCGACCGGGGCTTTACCAGCCTGAAATCAAGGAATTTAATTTGAGGTTAACCATGTTTAGAAGTTTGTTTATAAGATTATTACTCATCGCCGCAGCGGTTATGCTGGTTTTGCCCACAGTTGCCGGGTGCCGCTCGCTCCAAACCACGCTGGAAAATATCGACAGCGGGCCCGGTGGTACGCTCAATTTATGGGATATTGGGCCGCTCACGCTTGACCCCGCCATTTCCAGTGAGATGTATTCCCATATTTACGTAATGCAGATTTTCAGCGGCCTGGTCAAATTGGACTCCGATCTCAAAATAGTCCCTGACATCGCAGAGCGCTGGGAGATAAGCCCGGACGGCAAAACCTATACCTTTTATCTACGGGAGGATGCCAAATTCCAGGATGGAAGAAAGGTGACCGCCGGCGACGTCAAATATTCAATTGAAAGGACCTGCGATCCCGCTACAGGTTCACAGACCGCCTCCACATATCTCAATGATATCGTTGGGGCCAAAGATATGCTATCGGGAAAAGCGGCTTCAATCAGCAGTATTAATATAATTGACGATCAGTCGATAAGCATCACCATCGACGCTCCCAAAACTTACTTCCTCTCCAAGTTAGCCTACCCGACCGCTTTTATGGTAGATAAGAAGAACGTTCAATCCGGCAGCGACTGGTGGCGTAAGCCGAATGGGACCGGCCCTTATAAACTGGCGAAGTGGGACGAGGGGTCTCTGATATTACTGCGGCCTAACCAATATTATTATGGTCAGAAAGCGACCGTCAATGTAGCGTCCCATATCCTGGCAGGTATACCGATGTCCCTTTACGAGACGGGCGAGATCGACGCCGTTGAGGTCTCCAGGGATTACATCGACCGGGCCGCGGACAAGACCGGCCCGTTTTATGACCAGCTGCACATTTTCCCTGAATTCAGCCTTCAGTATATTGGCTTCAACACCAGCAAGCCGCCATTTGACGACCCGTATGTCAGGCAGGCCTTCTGCCTCGCCGTTAACCGGGAACGCATTATCAGGATAATACAGAAAGATATGGTTTCCATGGCTAACGGAATCATACCCATCGGCATGCCGGGCTACAATAAAGACATGGCCGGGGTTGGATATGACCCTGTCAGGGCCAGGGAACTCCTGGGCAAGTCTAAATACAGTGCCGGCCTGCCCCACATCACCGTAACCGCTGCAGGATTAGGCGGGGTGGACGTTGAAGATTACCTTGGAGCGATAATACAGGACTGGAAAGTGAACCTGGGCGCGGACGTCAGCGTGAGATTGCTTGACACCAACGTATACCAATACAATCTGAGAGGAGAGGCTGACGAGATGTTTGCCATGGGCTGGGTTGCCGATTACCCCGATCCGCAGAACTTCCTATATACCCTGTTCTATTCGGGCAGTGAGTATAACTACAGCCATTTCTCGAACAAGGAATTGGACGGATTACTTGATAAAGCGGCCGTGGAAGCAGATTATGATAAACGTATCGGGTTGTACCAGGAGGCTGAAAAGATTATTGTCGACCAGGCGCCGGTAATGCCGCTGTGGTTCGGCAAAAACTATACCCTGGTCAATCACAGGGTGCATAACTACGACATTGATCCACTGGGAGTACCCAAGTTGAACCTTGTGACTTTGGATAAATAGCCTGGTAAAGGAGCAGAGAAGATGGTAGATAAAAATGCACTGGAAGCCCCCTGTGGGATACATTGTGGACTATGCCCGCTTAACATAGCCATCACTGACAAAAAAATGAAGGAACAGCTTTCGGCACGGCTTAATCTGCCCGCGGAGAAAGTCACCTGTACCGGTTGCCGCTCGATCGATGGTCATTGCCCCGTAATAGGAGAGCAATGCGCAACCTGGGTCTGCGTCAAGGGAAAGGGACTGGAATTCTGCTCGGAATGTGCCGAATTTCCCTGCGTCAAACTTATGCCCTGTTCAGACAGGGCGGATAAGCTCCCGCAGAATATTAAGATCTTCAGCCTAGCGCTGAGAAAATCCAAAGGCGCCTATGAATGGGAAAAGACCATCAAAGATGTGTATGACCGCTACTTCCACGGTAAAATGGTTATCGGACATGGACCCCAACCCAAATCCTGAATGATTTCTACGTAATTACCAGAGGTCCTCAATCTTGTCGGTATTTGCTCTTGAGGTGCCGCTGTGAAGGGATCCCAGCGTTTTATATGATTCAGCAGAGCCATACTCTCTGATCTTTACCACGACAGGCATGGGCAGGGCGTGGCCGAAAATAAGCGCCTGCTGCTTGGACTCAAGCTTCGACAGTACGGCTTTCAGCTCGCTTTTACCGGCTACGCCTGTCAGTACGGCGTCGACATCCTTCTCATTATCCAGCAGGCAGATTATCTTGGTTCCAAGCTGTGACATCACTTCCTCGTCGATGCCGCTCGGCCGCTGATCGATCACCAGGATAGTGACCCGGTACTTCCTCATCTCCCTGGCTATCTTGCCGAAAATTGTCTGCGAGGCTATCTCGGGATTGAGGAAGCGGTGGGCCTCTTCAATGGTGATGACAAGCTGGTCGGGTTGTTTGCTATCCTCGGCAAGCGCCCTGTCCACCTTCTCCCTCCACTGGTTATAGATGCGCCTGGTCAGAAGGTTAGCCACCAGCACGTACGCCGCGATGTCGTCATACCCCCCGAATTGCAGGACCACGCTCTTGCCGCTGCCTATATATTCCAGTATTGTTTTCACGGTGTCCTCGGGCGCGTGTCGGACAAGGAATTTGAACCGCGTTAACTGCCTGAGGCCGCGCCGCAGGTTCCTCCATGTACCCTCGTGTATTTTCAGCTTTTCAACCAGGACTGAGCTATCCGATTCAAACGCCTGGAGCGTCTGCTCAAGCCATTTCTCGTCAGTAAATTCTTTGGCCAGTTCATACACAGCCTGCACGGCGGCTTCTGTAAGGTTGAGCACATACCTGAGCATCTGTATGTCCTCAGGTTCGATTTCATCCCAGCCGATCTTTACCGTGAAATCCGATTTTACCTTCCTCCGCTTATCGTAGCTTTCATCCAGGGAAAATACTGCCACGCTGCCCGGGAAAAGCTGCTTGAGGCCCTTCACTTTATGCTCTTTTTCGCTGGTGCCTTCCCAGCCGTACTCATTGTGCATGTCGAATATCAGGCTGGTGGATTTACTTTTCTGCATCATACCTATCAGCAGCATACGCGTCAGGAATGTCTTGCCCGTCCCGCTTTTGCCGAAAACACCGTTGGAGCGCTTCACCAGTTCAACCATGTCAAGGCAGATTTTCGTCTCCATGTCCAGGGGTGTACCGATGTAAAACCTGCGTGCATCCTCCTTGCCAAACACGCTTTCCACATCAGCCTGTGAAGCTAATTCAACCTGCGAAAAATGCGCCGGCACTGTCTTGGCAGGCTGGGGGCCTTCACCGCCTCCGGCGGCAGCAGCGGTAATGGTCTGCATGGGCAGCACCCTCAGCTTGCCGAAGGTTGTAGTTCCGGAAACTACTTCAGCTATAAAAGGATCGGAGATGTCAGGAGGCATCACCAGGGCACGCGGGTCAACCGCTTCAAGGCTGATATCAGTGATCATACCGAAAAAGCGTTTCTTCTCACCCCGGATCGCTACATAACGGCCCACCGCTATATCTTCCACCGATTTTGCGGGGTCGAGCTTAACCTGCACACCCTGGGTCAGCGATCCCGAGATTACCGTTCCCAGCCGCCTTTCATTTTTTATTTCATCAGTCATATCCGCAGCCTCTTCAATAGGGAATCAAGTCTTCTTATATCGTTGCTCAACAACCAGGCCAGTCCCTTGCCGGCTTTAACCAGGAACTCCTGGGGCGCCTCGTGCGTCAGGCTGGCAAAACGCAAAAAGGCGGCGATCACCTCGTCCGTAGCAGCGGGCAACCGGCTGTCTATCAGCAGGTCAAGAAAGTCCAATGACCCGGTAAATAATCTCACCTCTTCAGGTTTGCAGGCATAAACGAAGGCATAGATCCCCACAGGAGAAGGTGGCAGGTACTGCCGAATCACGCCACCCGCGTCATGACCGACGACCAGCGCCCTGAAATCGGAACACAGCAGCTTGGCAAGCTGCGGGTGCGCTTTGAATACTTCTGCAGGTGAGGCTGACCCCTGCCCGCGGGCTACGATGCGCCGTCCCTGCTCTATACTGTGGGTGCCGGAGGCACAGACTAAAGCATATATCTGGCAATCCCTGCTCCTGGTTTTGACCAGGCTCCCGAAAGCCGGCACTACATCCAGATCGTAGCATTGCGCCAGGAATTCAGAATTGCTGGTTTCAATGACTTCGGCGATCTGCTTGTCTAAATCCATCTTATCTTCTTGCTCCTCTGCTTAAGGGAGATGTCCGCAATGATATTGCCCTCCAGCATGACCCTTTCCACAATATCCCAGAATTGCGCCCGGTCGGCTCCCGTAACCACCGCCTGCTCATGCGCTTCGCTCAAAGCTACCGGGTAGCCGAAGCCCTTGCGGCATTGTTCCACAACCAGGGCATGCACCATCTCCAGGAGTTCGCTGCTGTCGGCCACCCACAGCGGAACCTCTATCCTCGCTACCTCATCATCCAGCCTCACATAGAAAAAACACACTTTGTGAGGACCGTACCTTTCAATTATAGATGAACGGCTGTAAAAAACGGCCGACCTTTCGCCATCGGAGAGCAACCTGCTAAAAATATCGCGGTCCGGCAGTCCGCCCACTGCGTCACACGCCCTGCCCTCGAATTTACCGGCGCAGTATTTATCGCAATCTACAGGGTCATAAGGGCACAACTGCAAACGCAGGGCATTGACCACGTCGGCGCTGCGCGGAAAGCTGATATAGCTGGCAACAGCCGCCCTCTTATCTTTGCTCAACATATAGAATCTGTCTAATTGTTGCAACAGGCCGTCATCCAGTAAATGCCTTATCACGAAATCCTCGTAGCGCTGTCCGACCAGGCCCCACATAATCAGCGAACCGTCGATTAATCCCACAACGGGTAAACCGGCCGGCATTGCACAAACCCTGTCTGCCAGGCAGCGGCACTCCTCCACGTTCCTTTTCATACCCAGCAGCGGTCCTTCCACAGGCGACTGCCTGCCATCATCCGACCTGATATACAGCCTTTCATCGCCGAAATACAGCGAGGGCAATGTGGTGAACTCAGCATCCGGCCTGCTGCCGTATTGAAGGTAAACAAGGCCGATATTAAGCAGGAAGAGCCGCACGGAATGATGACGGTCAACGTCGATATGCGACCCGTCGCTGGCCGCCACCGCATAATCATCCGGGCATTTATCAGCAGGCTTTTTCAGCCCCATAGCCTCCTTCAGCCCGGCGACAAGCCAGGTGGTCCTGGCAGCGTCGATTTTTTTCCTTAACTCGTCCTGTGCGGAGCCCGCAGTTTTCAGGGTATCCAATGCAACATCCAGCCGCCGGCCATAGTCGGCCTGGCTTGCTTTGAGGTCACCGGCCATTGCCTCAACCTGGCCATAAACTTGAGAAATATCCAGTGTCATAGTCTTGGAATTCTTAGTATACCACGGCATCCAAGGGCTAACAATCATTAACGTATACTCTTTGCCCTGCCATATATACAGTGTTATTATTTAACTGAACTTTTTCCCCGAGTGTTTTATCAAGAAGGTTCCCGCAAATGCCAACCGGCTATGTGAACGACGAGATTTATAAGCAGCATAATACCCGGGACCATGTCGAGAACAAGGACCGTCTGACAGCCATCAACGCGGTGCTGGAAAAGACCGGGGTCAAAGAACAATTAGTCCTGATCACACCACGCCCCGCCACTATCGACGAGATAGCCGCCGTGCACGACCGGGAATATATCAGAAGCCTCAAGGTGGAAATTGACGGCGGCGGGGGCTGGCTCGATCCGGATACCTACGCATCCCCCGGTTCATGGGATGCGGCGCTTTATGCCGCCGGCGGGCTGATGAACGCCACCGATCGGGTAATGAAAAAAGAGGTGGACAATGCCTTTGCGCTGGTCAGGCCGCCGGGACATCACGCCGTGCGCTCCCACCAGATGGGCTTCTGCCTTTTCAACAACGTGGCGGTAACCGCCAAATACGCCCTGGCCAATTACGATA
>JAPLHJ010000055.1:0-2052 GCA_026389675.1 Chloroflexota bacterium
AACTATTCAGAGATTGTTGCTAATGATGAGTTACGCAATATTTTACCCGGGAGTTACTACCTGGTGGTTAAGCCAAGGATTAGCAGTGGCCGAAAGTGGAACTTAAACATCGACAGCAGGCAATGGTCCGCTCATTGAGGGGCTTCACTTGACACGGCTGGGGAAATGATTTACGCGTAATATGGCTGGTACATGCAGTAATAACATCATTTCATTGTGAATACCTGGTCATCGGAGACCCTTTCATTGCCTGCTGCATCCTTTGAAATTACCCTGAACTTATACGCTTTCCCCTTTAACAGCGGTTGCATAATTACGTTGTGTGCATTCACAAGTTTAGAGTCAAAAGATGTAGCACCGTAGTCAGACAGGAAAACGGGATCTACTGAGTCAGGAAGTTGATCACAGTCAGCAAGGCATTTGTCTCCCCACGGCTTGCGCTTACATTCGATTCGTGTATTAGTAATGTTGGTGGACTCCATATATTGGGCCTGGCTTGTTGCAGGTTCATCAGTTGACCAGGTTACACTTACTCGATCGTAATCAATGATAGTGTAGTTCACTTTGGAGATTGCGGGCTTGACAGTATCAGGAAATGGCAGTGTGGTGAAGTAGAACGCTTCTTTTTTTGATTCGTTGCCTGAAGCGTCCCGTGCACACACGGTCAATTGATATCTGGTGTCTCCCTTTAGTCCCATCAATGTCCGCCTGTGTTCTGTGCCGCCACTTGCCTCAATCTCGGACGTCGAACAATTACCTGTGGATGTGCACAGAATTGCCCATCCCGTGGAATTCTCATTAGTTGCCCACTTAATCATAGCCGAATCCTTTGTTACATTGGAAACATCTACACCGGATATTACAGGACCTGCTGTATCATGAGCAGGTTGCACTTTAGTCAGGCCCATGAGGTCTGCCGCCACAATAAGCGCAAGGATGCAGTTTATGACTAAAAGGAATGATTCTATCTACCCAGGAATTCGGAGATAAAAGGCCTGGCGTAATTAACCGTGATAGCCAGGTTAAAGTTCTGTACCTCCGCAGACCCTGATGCCAATGTCGGTATTGCTACCACCTCCCCCAATATATTAATTAACGCTCCCCCGCTGTTGCCGTGATTGAACGCAGTATCAGTTTGTATATATTCATTGCCATTATTAAATGTTAGTATTCTAGAAACAACACCTTTAGTTATCGCAGGGTATCCCATGATGCCGAGTGGATAGCCAAGAGCAACAACTTCATTGCCCGGTTCCATATTGGCAGAATTACCTATTTTGACAGGGTCCTCCTTATCCTTTTCAACTTTGACTATTTTGGCATCGTAGCTCTTATTATTGATGAACGTGACGGATACCGTCTTTGCGCCATCGATAACGTGATAATTGGTCAATAGGTATCCATGGCTACTAAGCAGAAATCCTGACCCTGTCCCATTGTCAGTTTCGATATATACTACAGAGGGCGCTACTGCCTTTATTGTATCGTTCCAGTTTGCTGGCCTGTTAAAAAATACAATGAGGGTTATTACAACGATAAGTGCAAGAGCCCCAATAATTATTGGAGTCTTTCTAAAAATTTGTTTAGCGGACGATATCGAACCTGTGAATTGAGCGTTTATGCTGCCAAGGGTATCAAGACTCGATGCGCTCAGCAATGCCTGGCAAAAGAAAATTTTCTGTTTAGTTGCATGGAGCTTCACTGCCAGGTCATTCTCTGATTGTTTATAACTATTTGAACTTAAATTTCCGCTATTGTATTCGGATCTGAGGTTTTCCAACTCGGTCTTAGTCGCATTGACTTGCTGTTTCAATGTGTGCAGCTTTGAGGTGATATCACTTTTAATCCGTGAAATTTCATCATTGGCAGTGCTTATTTTCTGTGCATAATCTGATTTATATGACCGGTATTTGACGTCATCGATGGAGGCTGATGCTCTCAAATTCTCAAGGTTGGCCAACAGTTTAACCGATTCTTCCTTTTCGGTGAATGTGTTTTTTAGCCTGTCGACTATTTCTTTCATGATGATAATGTCCCAACGCTTGAATTATT
>JAPLHJ010000055.1:2079-8471 GCA_026389675.1 Chloroflexota bacterium
CAAGCAATGTTTGATTCATCAAATCACATGGGATATTATAATGGACAGATTACAACTAACGGACTTTGTTTGTCAATGGGATTTCGCATCTTGCAAAACATTTGATTTGATCGATTGAGGTGCTAATTATGAAGAAGATTTGTCCTAAATGCGGTTTTTCGGAAAATAATCCGGAATGGGAGTATTGTCAGCAATGTGATGCGGAGTTTGGCTCCATAAGTCAGCCAATACCTGTTCCTGCCACAGGTACAATTCCTGCTAAAATTGTGGTTTACGTTGGGGCAAGGGTTGTAAGTGAATACACGGTAATAAAAGAGTACACGACAATTGGCAGGAGCGACTCAGTCAAAAATATAACACCTGATATAGATCTAACTCCCTACGATATCGATAGGAGTATCAGCAGACCGCACGCCCGTATATTATCCAAGGGCTCCAAATATTTTATAGAGGATATAAAGAGTGCCAACGGTACTACTATCAATAACGGCCCGCCATTGTCACCCGCTGTGCCTGTTGAATTGAGAAACAACGATGAAATCAGGATTACTGATGTGACAATGAAATTTATTCTTTCCCCTTAGCAAACTTTAAGTATCTGAATCTATTTTACTAAATTCAACGTCGGTTGTAGTGTCATGAATTGAAGTGCTGGAAGAAAAACATAATACTAAAAAGTGATTGTAGCTGATGACAAATGGGTAGGGTAAAGCTATTACGCGTATCAATTAGTCTCTTGTCTTTTGGCCTTTTTTGCTGCTCAGCTGGTTGTAGTGGGCAAAACATACGCCGCATGGATGCGAAAATACATAGCACAGTAAAACCGGATGGGAGTTTGAGCCGTCGGGACGAGGCTTTTACAAACATTCACGAATACTGGATGGCAGACGAAATCTGATGCATCGTATAGTGTCACAGCTATAACTGCAACGAAGGCATTTCGAAAAGAAGAAATGCAAAAAATGATCAAAGTATTTGTGCCAGTAGATACTGATGGTAATTATGCCACCATCGAACCGGCGGGGTTAAATTTCAAGATTGATGATTATTTGGTAGTTAAATATACCACATTATCATTCACTGTGCCTCAAACTGCTATAGACTCAACAAATAGCGAATTAGCAAAGCTGGGGGATACGCGTTTAAATGAGGTGTTCAGCTTAATTTGGGCAATCACATTGCCGGGGGAGATTACAGAAACAAATGCTGATTATTTTGACAAAGATACGGCTACGTGGAATTTCAAGTATACCACTCTCAAAAATGGACGCCAGATAACAGTTAAGAGCAGATATATCGACTGGCCTCTCGTTCTTATAATATCCGCAATAAATGTAATGATTGTCTTATTTTTGTATATGATTACAAGGCGAAAAAATTGGTAATAGATGCAAGGATATATACTGGCCGTCACTAAGACAGACGAAATTCTAAAAGAGCAACATGGCTGAAAGTGACAATCAGTTCATATTACCGTGTAGCCACGGACTTTACCTTTACACGAGATTTGCGCAATAAAAAACGCGGGGCCTTTCAGCCCCGCTTGATTATTTAACTTCGCATGATACTATTTGGCTATCCCTGCCAATGGCTGTGATAGTGACGTCCTTCATGCCCAGTGGGATCCCGATGGAGTGAAGCGTACTGTATTCTGGCTCCAGTGGACTTGTGTAACACATCGTACCCTCGCAGTACGTTACCTTGCATTGGGCATCCATGTTGGTCTCCCAGGACAGGCAGGCACAGCCACAATCATCAACTATCTTGACATTGGTAATGGCCAGTGGTATGCAACTGGAAAAAAGAAGGGCTGCCAGTAACAGCAGCCCCCACATTCTTTTCATGCACTCACTCCTTAAAGAAGTTTGGCATAATCCCAGCCGACCTGGGTGGGGGTAAAGGCGCCGCTGCCGTAGATTGACCAGTCCACGGTTTTGTCCGTTAGCTGGTTAAGGCCGTCCTGGGCGGTATAGAGATCATTGAAGTAGGCCACCAGGTTACGCAGATCCTCAAAGGTCTTGTCTGAGCAAAGCAGGTTATTGGCCTTCTCGTATTCCTTCTTGAGCTGAAACATGTAGCTGTGCCGGTTGCCGGCCTGGGCCGGCGCAGGAACAGCATCAAGCTTGGTGTGGAACTTGAATGCCTCGGTGAATAGCTCGACGCCTTTATCGACGAAGCGCTTGGCTTCGTTTATACGGAGCTGCCGGGGGACGTCGCGAAGATCGAAATGCGCAATGTAAGGCCAGAAGTAGAAAGCTCGGGAAAGCGGGGTGATCATCTGGCCATCCGCCTTGATAGAGCCCTCCGCGGCAGTGACGTACTTGGCCAGGTCCGCCGGCTGATAACTTTCGATCTCTGCAGCCGTCACGATCGGCGCTGCAACTGGCTGGGCTGCAACGCTGTCAGCTTTTGGGGATGCTTCCTGGGCCATAATGGCCTGTGCTTTAGCCTCGACCGCAGCCGTCTTGGCCTTTTCCTTGTCGATGTTGCCCTGGACGATGGTATAGACGATGCCGACTAGTGTGATAAGCACCGGTCCCAGGATATCCACCAGGAACTGTCCGATGGTCTGAGCTTTAGCCGGGTCGGTGATGAAGATGCCTACCATGCCGGAAGCCAGTGTCAAGAGGGTGACGATGATTTTCTTGTAACCATCCAAAGGGGTCGTGTCCATAGTTTTACCTCCATGAAATAGAAAAACCGCCCGGCAGAATATTTACCGGACGGTTAGGATGAACGATTAAAACGCTTATCTCATTTGCACATGATTAACGAACGCAATTATGAAGGCCACCATGGCAGTTATGATCAACGGCACTACCCACACAGCGACCTTATAGAAGGCATCAATTTTGGGGATGGCCTTGCAGGATTTAACCGCTTCGCAAAGCAGGCTTGCAACAGCGACCCTCCATTCACCCTCGGTCATTTCGGTTGGTGTTTTGCCGAACCTGTTCTCCCAGTCTATGCCGTTATCTGGCATTGGCGTACTCCTTGTTTATTCAGACGTAATGCTGCTAAGCCGCCTCACTTTATTCTGATCGGTATTATGGGCACGGCGCCTTCCTCACTTCCCCAGCTGCCCCAGGCCGGTTCGTTTGATAGATACTGGCGAAGGAATATCCAGTCAACGGTCAACGTTTTGCTAGGATCGTCCATGTCGATATCAATATACCTGGCCGTTGCAGTCGGATAATTGCCGGTCACGGCAGAACGCCCATCAAGTATGAAGCGGTCGTAGTTGGTGCCGCTGATTGCATAGCGGCGCAGTTCCATGATGTGATACGAAGCTGTGTCAAAGGCCACTCCCAGGCTTGGCTTATGTATTGATGTCCCGTTGCCCGATTCCGCCGTGAAATAGCTGTCTCCGTGATAGAAGCGCAGGCCCATGGTCATAAGCTTTTCGTTGATGCTTCCAACCGTACCTATATAACCGAGCATCTTGAAACTTGTGACAGAGGTGCTGAATTTCAGCCTGGCGTGCAGGGCGTTGTTATTGGCGTAGGTTGACTTGCTTGTGATATAACGGCGGGCACCAGTTAAAACAGCCTCACCACTTGATATGGCGACGGAACCTCCACTGCCACCCTCGTCCCAGCGGTTAGTGGTATCAAGCGAGGCACCGCTGAAGTCGTCCGCAAATATGAAGGTGTTCTGGATGTTGCTGGCCGAGGTGGCTCCGCTGTTGCCATAGTACATGTAAAAGGTTGTGGCTCCCGTGTCGATTGAATCGAACTCGATCCAGACCGTTGCCAAATAGGATGTCCCGGAGGCCCCGTAAGATTCGATCCAGTAGTCGAGCAGCGTTACGCCGTCCGCCTTGGTAAACCTGATATCCTTAAAGTCGTTCTCGCAGTGGCCGGCGCAGTCCACGTCCTCTCCAGTGGCGCCGGAGTCCTTGCCGACCAGCAGTTTCATCTGGTAATTGGTAACGGCGCCGGAAGCCCGGCTGAGTGTAATTGATTTGCGGTAGGACCAGCCGGTAAGCGGGAAAAGGGCATTGGCCGTAAATTCCCCCAGTATATCCGAGGAGATCACGGTCCCGGAAGCATTGTAAATCCTCATTTACGCGTACTCCGCACCGCTGATAACGTAGTCCACCTTGGAGGCGGTCGTCGTATCTCCCTGTATCTTGTCGGCGGCACCCATGGTCAGCGGGCTGTCAAAAACCAGGGAGTTGTTGGCTGCCAGGGACAACGATTTGGGTATTATCCGCCTGGCAGTTCCCCCGGATTTAAGGAAATAAAGGTTGACGGTCTCTGCGGTGGTGTTGGTATTGATCAAAACGATTGACCGGATGACCGCGGTCGTAGAAGCCGGGACCGTGTAGAGATCGCCGATGGAATTGGGTAGCTGCCCATTGCCCAGGTTTTTAATCGTGAAACTTCCCATTTTATAACCCTAACCAAGTCAATGTTTGGGCGGCTATATCAGCCCCACCGGCGCTGTCTGCCCATATCGGATTGACCCCGTTCCCTTTAGTGGTCAGCACCTGTCCGTCCGTACCCGGATGCAATACAGCAGGGGTAGACGCACCAGAGGCGTATATTACGTCACCCTGCTGGGTTAAAAGATTCTTGGTGATGACGTCGTCAATGGGTGCTAAGCGTTTCCAGGTTACGGCCATTTCATTCTCCCGTCACGATGCGCTTTTCAAACTGCTCAAGTACCTGTTTCTTTACCTCTTCCAGAGTGATGTAAATCTCGGCATAGGTCAGCCTGCGCTTAATTATCTCTTTGAGTATGGCGTTGTGGAGGCCCGCCATCTTGTTAAGGCGGGCCTCCTCGAACTTGTCGATATGCACGGTCTTCATTATGAAGCTATCGTGCAGACGTAAATGCCGGTGTCGCCGGTCTTGAAATAGACTTTGCCCAGGTGTGCAGTGGCAGGGTCGGATGCCGAGTTTTCCAGGACTAATCCGTTGAACTCCTGGTCGTTGCACTCGACGTCCCCGGTGGGTTCGCCCAACTCGTGCAAGAGCAGTTCGTCGCTGCCTCCGTTCTTGTGGGTCGTGGCATGCGAGGCCGGCGCTCCCAGGGCCGCCCAGACGGCAGTGCCCCCTGAAATGGTGAGCACGTCATTGGCGTTGCCGACGCCGAGCACGGCAGGGGTGTTGGCAGCCGAGGCTACCAGCAGGTCGCCTTTTGCTGTGTAGGCCGTCTTGAGGACGACGTCCGCTTCCTGCGCCAGTTTTTTCCATGTTACAGCCATGTTGAAACCTCCTATTTAATATCTGATAGTTTTGAACTGTCTGTGCTGACCTGGAAATGCAGGGCCAACTGCTTCCGTACGAAATTGGCCAGGAAGGCACGGGAGTCCGTGAACCCGCGGCTCTTGGCCAACTCCTCAAAGTCAGGCAGCAGCTGGCGAGGGATTTTGACGATGATCTCGCCCTCCTTCTCAACCTGTAATGGCTTCTTCTCTTTTTCGAACATTGAACCTCCTAATCGGTAGCTATATATAAGGCGTTCTCCACCGAATCTATATAGATGTCGCCCTCGCAGGGCAGGGCGGGCGCGGAGTTGGCCACCCTTACCCTGTGCGCCGGGTCGGCGCCGGAGATGGCCACCCACTTGGCGCCGCTGTAGACCAGTATCAGGTAAGCATCGGCATTATCCAGGCTAATATCCGCGCCGCCGGGCAGCCAGATGTTGCCAACGTCATGCTTGACAACGATCGTCCTGGCGCCATCAGCCGGGCGGATCAGGATAACCTCTCCCTCAGCGCCACCATTTACAGTCTCAAGTTCATCTGTAGGTTCATCAGCCTCGGTGTCAATGGTGTGGTGCGAGTAGGTTTTAGTCACGGCACCGTTAGCGATGGTCAATTCAACGGCGGCCTCCAGCGCGATGTTGGTTTTGAGATAAAGCAGATCGTTTTTGACAATATAGTCCACTAGGGCACGCTGCTTATTATCAGGTGTTAGTAGGGTCTTAGGCTCTATCCAGTCAGTCATAATTCATTCCTACGGTGCAGGTGTAGTTTCATACACCCGTTCTAATCTCCACTGTACTGCATACGAAAGCCCAGCCTCAGTGATGGTATGCTTGACGTTATTGATAAAAAAGTCGCCATCTATACCTAATAGCGTATTGATCAGCGTGATTCTCGTTGAGATATCCGCCGCAATTACGGAGTCCTTGAAAGCTCCGGGCTTCAAGCTCTGAAAAGTGACTATCAGGTTATTGACACGCGGGTCTTTATTGGCGGCCAGTATAGTATTTAGAATAACCTGAGTATCATCCTGGCTGAGTGAATACTGCGTACTCAACGAATAGGTGCGTCTGCCATAATTCGCTATGCTGGCCGCGTCTTTTGCAAAGAGCGTCATGGTTTCCAGCGGAACCAACGGTTGCCCTCGTATAATTAGTTTCGTGACATAGGCCGGCTG
>JAPLHJ010000287.1 GCA_026389675.1 Chloroflexota bacterium
GACGGCAACGCCGCCGGCCAGCTTGGCTAACCTTTCCTGCAGCTTTTCCTTGTCGTAGTCTGAGGTGGTTTCGTCGATCTGCGCCTTGATCTGCTTGATGCGGGCTTTGATCGCCTCTTCAGAGCCTTTGCCTTCGACGATGGTGGTGTTGTCCTTGTCGGCAACTACTTTGCGGGCACGGCCAAGGTCGGCAACAACGGTGGAATCAAGCTTGCGCCCAATTTCTTCCGAGATTACCTTGCCGCCGGTCAGCAGGGCGATATCTTCAAGCATGGCCTTGCGCCTGTCACCGAAGCCCGGGGCCTTGATGGCCAAGCAGGTGAGCGTGCCGCGCAGCTTGTTTACAACAAGCGTGGCCAGGGCTTCACCCTCGATATCTTCGGCGATGATGACCAGGTTCTTGGAGACCTGGAGGACCTTCTCAAGTATGGGCAGAAGCTCGGAGATGGCGGTGATCTTCTTGTCACTGATAAGTATATATGGGTCTTCGATCTCCGTTTTCATCTGCTCGGCATTGGTGACGAAGTAGGGGCTGATGTAGCCGCGGTCGAATTGCATGCCTTCGACGTAGTCGGTTTCAAACAGCAGGCCCTTGGATTCCTCTACGGTTATGACGCCGTCTTTGCCGACCTTTTCCATGACCTCGGCGATGAGGTTGCCGATCTGAGAATCGGCTGCTGAAATGGTGGCCACCTGGGCGACCTGCTCCTTGGTGGTGACCGGGCTGGCCATCTTCTTGAGCTCTGCGACCATGGACTTTACGGCCTGTTCAATGCCGCGCTTGAGGGACATGGCGTCCGCGCCTGCGGCGATGTTCTTGAAGCCCTCGGTCACGATGGCCTGGGCCAGGACGGTGGCGGTAGTGGTGCCGTCGCCGCATTTGTCATTGGTCTTGGTGGATGCTTCCTTGACTAACTGCGCGCCCATATTTTCAAAGGGATCGGGAAGCTCGATGTCCTTGGCGATGGTGACGCCATCGTTAATGACGCTGGGCGGGCCGAATTTCTTATCTAATGCTACGGGACGGCCGCTGGGTCCCAGGGTGACCTTGACGGCATTGGTGAGAGCATCGATGCCGTTCTTTAAAGACCTGCGGGCATCCTCTCCATATTTTATTTGTTTTGCCATTTAACCTTTTCCTCCTAAATAAATGTGATGGTTATTTTCTGTTGTATACCCGGTTACTTCTTTTTGGCCAGGATGTCGGCTTCCCTGAGGATGATCAGCTCCTGGTCATCTTCCTTGACCTCGGTGCCGCCATACTTGGCGTAGATGACGACGTCGCCGACGGCCACGTCCATGGGCAGTCTTTTGCCATCATCGGACATCTTGCCGGGGCCTACCGCCAACACCTTGCCATCCTGCGGTTTTTCCTTTGCAGTATCAGGTATGAAGATGCCACCTTTTGTCTTTTCCTCTTTTTCAAGAGGTTTAACCAGTACCCTGTCACCCAAAGGTTGAATTTTAACAGCCATTCTTACCTCCTATAAAAATTAGCAATCTCTTTTCAAGACTGCTAAATATGGTAGCATAAAAAATTATCACTGTAAAGGGGTGACTGCTAAAAAATGTATGTGATCGAGCGGGGAATTAGAAATTGTAGCCGGCTTTTTTGTAGTCGTCCATGGCCCTTTCTTTGAGCCCGGCCTTATCGGCCAGTTCCGCGGCGTGGCTCCACTTCCCCTCGGATTCGAAATCGTTTAACCTGCCATCCAGCGAGGCGGCTTCCCCGGCGGGTTCGCTCACGCTTGCGGAAAATCTTGAGATCACGCGCCTGACCCCGGCCCCGCAGCGCGGGCAACTCTGCAATAAGGGGTCAGAGATTTTTTGCAGAACGTCAAAGCCTTTGCCGCAGTATTTGCAGCCTGCCTGTATTGGCCGATATTCATAGATTGGCATGAGTCTGGTTTCCCTAAGGATGTGGTGTAATTGCAAGAATAGTTATCTCTCCCTGTTTTGGACCATAATACCAAAATACTCTATAAGCTGCCGGTGTATTCTGTTCAGCATATGCTTCAAAAACCTTTTCACCATTAAGACCTCTTAGACTATCATATTCATGTGTTTGAAGGCTGGGGTGTCTCGGGTCTTCTGCAAGGTATTTAATAGACTTCTTTACAGCCTTGTAGCGCTTTTTTAGGGAAACATTATTTTTCAGCGATTTGAAGTTTTCTTCTGCTTCAGCTGTCCAATTCAATTCAAACAAAGACACTAATCCTTATAGTGTATCCATATCTATTTTGGACACCCTGCCTTCCGCAGCATCTACAAGGCCACGCCTTACGGACATAAGGGCCTCAGGATTATTGAATAGCCATGCCTCCGAAGCGGAGATAGTTACTTGTGGGTCTAATACAATTTGACCGAGTGAGTTTTGATATATATGGTAAGTAACCCCTTCCTTTATTTGGACATGCTGAAGAACTACTCTTTTTTTTGTATCTGGCTTAACGCTATCAGCTATTTTTTCGAAAACTTGATCTTTTATTACCATGACTCAACTTCTCACTGGTTATGTAATTTGTTATGTTATGTACTGTAGTGTATTTTATTATTAGTGGGAGAACTTGTCAAGTGGGATAATCCCACTTATTTCCAATCGTATATTAATTAGCACCAGGGTAAAATTCAAATTGATTCACTACCCGATAACGTGTAAAATATTTATAGATGGAAAAAACAAAGAAAGTAAGCTGGGATGCCGGGCGGATCAAGGCGCTGAGAGAACACCTGGATATGACCCAGGCGGGAATGGCCGGGCAAATGGGCATCCGCCAGCAGACGGTCAGCGAATGGGAGTTGGGCCAGTATCAACCAAGGGGGGCGTCGGCCAGGCTGCTGTCCATCATCGCGGATAGGAGCGGTTTCAAATACGATGCCAGTGTAAAGTGAAAATGGTATTTTTTTACCTCGACTTACACGATAACGTGTGGAAAGATGGATAAGATAAGCGAGAAAAATGTGGCCGGGCTATGGATGTCGGGGAAGCTGGCTAATTTCTCAGATGACCTCGGAAACAGCATCGAGGTCATCTGCCCGGGTAGGGTCAGCACCAGGCCGGGTTGCGATTTCCAGGATGCTGTTATCCGGGTAAACAGGCAGAAAGTTGTGGGTGATATCGAGGTGCACGTGACCTCGGACCTGTGGCTTAAACACGGGCACCATAA
>JAPLHJ010000211.1 GCA_026389675.1 Chloroflexota bacterium
GCCGCTGCGCCCGCTGGCGTTCCCGCTGCGCTCCCCGGCCGTGCCCTGACGCAGGTCGCAATTCGCGCGACCCGCGCGCACTCCGCCACGCCGGGTGGCACCCCGCTCGCGCGCATTCAAGTTTGCGGGGCCGCGGCCGTTACCCGGGCTATATGGAACTGCGTCCGCTCGCCCTCTGCCTGGTGCTCGTCGCGCTCGCGCCCGAGAGCCGCGCGAACGAACCCTGTGCGCCGCTCGACAAGGCCGGCGTGGCCGCGCTGTTCGACGGCTGGAACCTGTCGCTCGCGACACTCGACCCGGACGCCGTCGCGCAGCGGTACTGGAACGACGCGGTGCTGTTGCCGATGGCGTCATCTTCGACCCGTTTAAACCGCTGACAGCAGCGGGCCTGACGGTACTTGAAGAGAACCAGGTGGACAACTTGAGCATACCGGTAACCAGCACGACCCGATTCCAGGGAGAAATCCAGACCTTCAGGGCGATTGCACAGCAACCTAATATCAGTAAATCAAAGTGCTTCCCCCAACGGGAATTGTATGTTTACATCAACCTCAAGGGACGCGATCCTGAAGGCATTGTGGACCCCAAGGATTACAAGGAAGTGCAGCAGCAGATCATCGATGCGTTACTTACATATGTCGACCCGAAGACGGGCAAACGCCCGGTGTCCCTTGCCCTGTCCAAGCAGGACGCCCGGATCATGGGTTTATATGGGGACTGGGTCGGCGATGTGATCTACGCCGTATATCCCTGGGTGGCCGGCCAGCATGGCAATATACTGCCTACTGCAGAGTGGGGTATCGGTTCACTCAAAGGTTTGTTGACCTTTACCGGGCCCGGCATCAAGAAAGGCTACCGAATGGAGCGGACCTGCAACTTGATCGACATAGTGCCGACCATCTGCTACCTGATGGACCTGCCGTTGCCTTCGACAACCGAGGGCGCCGTGCTCTACCAGGCTTTCAAGAACCCCAATTTCAAACCGGATGAGATTACCAAGCTGAAAGAGGGGTTAGTCAGGATGGAGTTAGCGCTGCAACGCACCCAGCGCCAGCCCTGGGATAAAAAAGATGACGCCCCGTAGGATCATAAGAGGAATGGCACATGACAATCGTTGAAATCAACACATTGAACAAAATCTGAGAAAGCAATCAGCTTTACAGATAGGCATAGGAAACACAATTAAGGAGGAACAATATGGCAAACGTACCAAAGAAAGTAGCGGTAATCGGGTTGGATTGCGCGTTACCCCGCCTGATCGAAAAACATATCGCGGACGGCCATCTGCCCACCTTCAAAAAGCTCATCGATGGCGGTGTGATAGCGGAAAACTGCCTTGTCCCCTACCCGACCGTGACACCGCCCAACTGGGCATCCATCGCCACGGGCGCCTGGCCGGGAACGCACGGTATAACTGATTTCCACTATCACAAGCCGGGGACAACACCGGTCAACACCAATTGTATCCAGGCCTTCGACAGCCAGCTTTGCGAGGCGGAGTACCTGTGGGATGCAGCTGACAAGGCCGGCAAGAAATGCATTGTATTCAACTACCCTGGTTCCTGGCCTTCCAAAATGAAGAACGGCATCGTGGTTGGTGGCAGGGGGTTGGCACTGGGCGAGCATCGCGGTGGTATGCCGGCTATGTTTAACCGCGCCAGGTTAAGCAATGATATGCTTATCACAACCGGCTTTTTCCCCCGGGGGATAAAGGGGAAGTTTTCCGAGGCCAAGGGCTGGAAAAACCTGCCTAAAAAAGAGAACGAACCGCTTGAGCTCGAGGCCAAAATGGAATTCCGTGATGCAGAAACTCCCATTGCTCCGACCACGTGGTACGTGCTTGCACGCCAGTCTGGTGATAACGGCTACGACAGGGCGATGCTGTCGCCGGCCAGGGATTTCAACGAAGCCTTCTGCACCCTGGCGGTCGGGGAATGGAGCCCGGTAATCAATGTAAAACTCAAGATGGCTGATGGCAAGGAGGAGGAGGGATTCTTCCGCTGCAAGCTGATAGAGCTGGGCGACGATGCCGAGGACTTCAGGCTGTACATCAGCTCAATCGGCCCCAGGACCGGAATAAGCAACCCGCCTGAAATCATGGCTGAGCTTGTTTCTGCCGAGGGAATCAACGGAAATTCCGGAGGTATCATAGGATACGCGCTGGAATGGTATGATCTGAACACCTTCGTGGAGATCAACGAATTCTACTCCCAGTACATGGCTGATTGCGCGTGTGCCCTGATGACCAAGCATGAATGGGACCTGTTCTTCATGCACGCGCATGCACCTGACTGGGCCTACTGGGACCTGTTCTTCATGCACGCGCATGCACCTGACTGGGCCTACCACATGATACTGACCGAGATGGACCCTGACCTGAACAAAGACAAAGACAAGCTTAAGGCGGCCTGGGATGCGCACCTGAGGATATACCAGGCACAGGACAAGATGCTGGCACAGATATTGGGGGTGCTGGATAAGGATGTCCTGGTCATCACGGTATCCGACCACGGCGCGGTACCGGATGGCCCCGCTATAGATCCGTACAAGATGCTGGGACTGGCTGGGCTGACAGTGCTGTCTGAGAAGCAGATCGATTTCGCCAACGTGGGAGACATAAAGGGAAGAGCACAGGGTTTGATAGAGGAGTTCAAGGTAGCCTTCCAGACACCCGACGTTAATAAATCCAAGTGTTTTCCCCAGCGTGCCATATATATCTACGTAAACCTCAAGGGACGCGACCCCGAAGGCATCGTGGACCCCAGGGATTACAAGGCAGTGCAGCAGCAGATTATCGATGCGCTTCTGACCTATGTGGACCCGGAGACGGGTAAGCGCCCGGTGTCACTGGCGCTGACCAAGCAGGACGCGCGCATACTGGGACTTTACGGCGACCATGTGGGCGACGTGGTATACGCGGTTTACCCCTGGTTTTCCGGACAACACGCCAACATCCTGCCCGCGGCTGAATGGGGTGTGGGCAATCTGAAGGCGCTGCTGACCTTTACCGGCCCGGGCATCAAGAAGGGCTACCGGCTGCAGCGGACCTGCAACCTGATCGATATAGTTCCGACCGTCTGCTACCTGATGGATTTGCCTGTACCTTCAACGGTCGATGGTGCGGTACTTTACCAATTGTTTAAAAATCCCGACTTCAAATCTGACGAGATAGGCAAGCTGAGGGCAGGCCTGGCCAGGATGGAGACGGCGCTGCAGCGCGGCGAACGTCAGCCCTGGGACAAGCATGAATGTGCCTGAGTGGAAAATAGAAACAACGAGCGGTGCGGCTGAACTGGCCGCGCCGCTGATGAAGGAGGAGCAATGGAGCTGACAGATTGTGTCGTCGAATACCGCAGGGATGGCAGCGACGGCCATCTCTTCACCATGACGCCGGACGGTGTGCCCGTATTCCAGGTGAGCAACAAGGACCTTTCTCCTGAAAGCCGCAAGCATTGGGCCAACCGGATATTAAACGCGGCTGCCCTGTGCTGTGTGTCTACCACGCTGGCATCGGATCTGATCAAACGGGGTGTGGATATCAAGTCGCTGACCGGGCGTTCCGCCTCAAAAAAAGAAAAGGACTCGGTATTGCGCACGCGGATTAATGAGATACAGGTGGAGATAGAGGTGGACATCGGCGACGCCGACCAGTCGATTTTAGACGAGTGCCTGGAGATCATCAGTCGCGATACTTTGGCCATGTACTCACTGCGCGAGGGTATAGATATCGAGGCCAGCATCAGGCGGGTGAAGTGAGGTATCATGGCCAAGCCCGCTGATCCCAACCGGCGTGAGGATATATTGCAGGCCGCGCGTGAAGTGTTCAAGCAGAATGGCTATGCGAAGGCGCATGTAGCAGAGATCGCTCAGCTTGCCGGGGTTGCCAAGGGGACGGTGTACCTTTACTTTGCCTCCAAGCAGGCCATGCTGGACGCCCTTTGCGACAGTTACCAGGAGATGGTGGCT
>JAPLHJ010000299.1 GCA_026389675.1 Chloroflexota bacterium
AGCGGTAGGCGGCCCCGGTGGCGGCCAGCCCGAACATGCCGGGTGAAGGGAAACCGCAACTGTGCAGGTTGTCCTTGAACTTTGTACGCAGCTCAGGATCGGGAATAATGATGTTGGAGGTCTGCAGGCCGGGCAGGTTGAAGGTCTTGCTGGCCGCTGTGCAGGTCACCGAATTGGCCGCGAAATCCTCTGAAAGCATGGCGAAGGGCAGGTGTTTATATCCGCTGTATATAATGTCGCCGTGTATCTCGTCGGCCACCACCAGGATGTTCTTGCTCAGGCATAGCCGTCCCAGTCGCCTGAGTTCTTCTTCTTGCCACACCCGGCTGATGGGGTTATGCGGGTTGCAGAGAATGATCATCTTGGTGCGTGGGGTTATCTTCGCCTCCAATCCGGCCAGGTCCATGTAATATCCGCTGCTCTCCCGCCGCAGAGGGTTCTCCAGTATCTCCCGACCGTTTAACTTGATGGCGTCGAAGAAAGGGTAATAGACGGGCGTCTGCACGATCACCTGGTCGCCCGGCTCGGAGAAGGTGCGCACCAGCATGTGCAGGGCCGGCACCACGCCCGGGGAGAAGACCATCCAATCCTTTTCTATCTGCCAGCCATGGCGTATGTTCATCCAGTTGATGACAGCATCGTAATAGGACGCAGGCACGCCTGCGTAGCCATAAATCCCGTGTTCCGCCACCCTGCTGACGGCAGCTACCACCTCGGGCGGCGCTTTGAAATCCATGTCGGCCACCCACATGGGGACCAGGTCGTCGGCCTGGAAATACTTGCCCATGAAATCCCACTTGATGCAGCCGGAACCCCGGCGGTCGATGATGCTATCGAAATCGCAGCCCATTTATCTCCTCACTTTCTGTGGCACAGATTGCTTCGTCGCCTGCGGGCTTCTCGCAATGACATTTTTTAGGGAGGATCCTGCTCGGAATTGCATCCTATCCCTCGGCCAGCGATCGGCGCAGCTCCATGATCATCTCCGGTACATCAATCTTCATCGGGCACCTGACCTTGCACCTCCCGCAGGTCAGGCAGGTATAGGCCATGGAGGAGGCCTTCTCCATGTTTTTAGTCACTTCTTTAGCCCAGACGGCGCCGATGCCGGCGAAGTATTTATCTCCGAAGTAGCCGGCGGTCAGGCCGAAAACCGGACACTCGTAAAGGCAGCCGCCGCAGCGCAGACAGTACAGCGCCTGCCGCAACACCGGGTCCTTCGCAAGTTGCGTTCGGCCGTCATCCAGAAAGATAACGTGGAACTCCTTAGGGCCGTGAACACCATATGTGGTCACTTTCTCGATATCGCCTGTCTTGCTGGGTCCGGATATCATGCTGACGTAAGAGGGAACAGTATAATTGGCATACCTCCAGGTAACCTCGGAGACCTTGAAAGCATCTTCAAGCGTCGGCACCAGCTTTTCCAGGCCGACCAGGGCTATATGCATGGGCGGGGCACCGGTGGCCAGGCGGATATTTCCCTCGTTCTCGATGAGGAACAGTGTGCCTGTATCAGCGGCCACTACGTTGGCGCTGCTGATGCCCACGTCCGCTTTGCAGAATTTCTCCCTGAGCAGTTCGCGCGCCATCGCCACCAGTTTATCTATATCCGCCGGCAGGGCCTGGCCGGTGATCTCCGAAAAAAGCCGGGCCACGTCCTCCCGCGGCACATGTATGGCAGGCGATAAAATATGCATGGGCCGCTGCCCGAGTTTCTGTATGATGAATTCCCCCAGGTCGGTCTCATACACCTCGTTGCCCGCCTTCTCGAGGTGTTCCCTCAGTTCCACTTCCTCGGCGGTCATGCTCTTGGCCTTGACAACCAGCTTGCCCGCTCCCACCAGTACACCAATTATGTTCAATGCCTCTTCGGCCGTCCTGGCGATGTAATATTTCCCCTTGTTCTCCTCGATATTCTGCCCGGCCTTTACGGCCAGCGTCTCCATATGTTGGACAGCATCTTCCTTGATCAGCCGGACATCTTCGGCCATCTTTACAGTATGGGGAAATTTCTTAAGAGCATTATTTGTGTTCACCCGGTAGCTTTTAATGGCCCGGGCAAGGGCCAGGCGGATGCGTCCGCTGCCGGCGGCATCCCGCAATTCTTTCCTGTAATCCTTCGATATAGACATCTGCTATTTTCACGGGCGCACCTGAAGGTACGCCCCTACGAACTCAAATTATGTTCATCACTGATAAAGACCTTGCCAGCAGGCTGGCCAGGTCCATGACCTCGATGTTATCCTTTTTCAATTCTTTCAGCCCGCTTTTAAGCTGCATCAGGCAGCCCGGGCACTGCGTTGTTATTATATCGGCCCCGGTTTCCGCCAGCTCATTTATCCTGCCCACGGCCAATGTCTGGCTCATATCGGGGAAGACGACCTCGAATCCACCACCCCCGCCGCAGCAGGTTGACCACTCGCCGGCCGTCCAATCCGGCTCAACCAGTTCGATGTTTTCCACCACTTTTAACACCTGCCGGGGCTGGTCAAGGATGCCCATATAGCGGCCCAACTGGCAGGGGTCATGATATGCTATTTTTACCTTGTGGGGATATTTGAATTGACCCCGTTTGATCTTCTCCGCCACCACTTCAATAAAATGCCTGACCTCGATATCATAACCGGGGATACAACCTGCAAACAGGTTGCGCAGCGCATGGGTGCAGGACGGAACTATGCCAATTATCTTCTTCACGCCGTATGCCTTCAATTTTGCATAGGCTTTTCCGGCATTGGCGGCGAACTCTTTTTGCAGGCCCATATGGTAAAGCGGGGCGCCGCAGCACGGTTCATCACTGCCGAGGTAGCCGGGCTCGATGCCCAGCGATTTAAGCACCCTGACCGCGTCGCGCAAAACGCCGGCATCGCTGCCGTTGCTTCGCGACATAACTTTAGTGTAAATCCCGGCCACGTCGACGCCCAGCTTTTTCGGTAATCCCGCCAGAACGACCGGCAACCCGGGGTCGATGGACATACGGTCGGCAGTCCTGACCAGCGTCACCAGCGGTTCAAGCATCGACGAGTACTGGTAACCGCAGCCGGCAAAAAATATGGTGGTATTGTCCGCGGAGAACTCCAGCCCATCCGCCCACCTTGCTTTGGCCCCGCTGGGCAAACCGAGGATATTGTCTTTGCCGTTAATGTTATCAGCAATATAGGCCAGTCCCACCGGCACCAGCCTGCGCGCGCGATCACTCATTGTCTTTTATCATCCTGCCTGTATAAACCGTTATATTGTAGCAAGAATCAGCCCGTGCTTTTTCCCCGGTTATGGCTGTAAGAGCAGCAGGAGTCCTGCAATGAAGAGCAGGGCATAAATGAGCACCTTGAAAGGCAGCATCCGGAATTTCATACGGCTGCCGAAGAAAATCCCCAGTATCAGGCCCGGC
>JAPLHJ010000189.1 GCA_026389675.1 Chloroflexota bacterium
CTCACTGTGCCACTGGCGGCATTGCAGGGTTTTGCTCAATTGCAGTTGCTGCGCAGCCAGGGCGGTGTATTGCCGGCGGGACCGCTTGAGACAGTGGCCATTATCGCCTCGCTGACCGCGGGCACCATGGTGTGTGTCTGGCTTGGCGAGCTTATCACGGAGCGGGGCATTGGCAACGGCGTATCCATCATTATCTTCGGCGGCATCATCGCCGGCCTGCCGGAACAGGTAGGGCGGGGCATGATTGCCAAGGATAACTGGGCAGGCGTCGGTGTATTTATATTATTAGCCCTGGCTACGGTTGTTTTGATCGTGATTTTCACCGAGGGGCACCGCCGCATACCGGTACAATATGCGCGCACCGCTTTCCGGGGCGGCAAAATGTACAGGCAGGGGGGCTCCACCTATATCCCGTTGCGGGTTAATATGGCGGGCATGATCCCGCTGATTTTTGCCATGTCCCTGATGATATTTCCCGGCACGATTGCCAGCTATTTGGCCGCGCCAGCGGGCCAGGAGCCTAATTTCGCCAATACCATCATGGAATGGTTCAACCCCAGTACCCCGCTACCGATCGGGCTATTTTACTGGTTATTTTATTTTGCGCTGGTGGTGGGGTTCACATTCTTTTACACCATGGTTATTTTTGAGCAGATGGACTTAGCACGTACCCTGCAAAGGCAGGGGGGCTTCATCCCCGGAGTGCGGCCGGGCAAGCCGACCACGGACTATTTGAACGGTGTTATCAACCGGCTGACGTGGGGAGGCGCTCTTTTCCTGGCCATTGTGGCCATCATGCCGTTTTTCGCCAAGGAGATCACTAACGCATCAGTGATGACGCTGTCCAGCACGGCCATCCTCATCGTCGTGGGTGTGGCGCTGGATACCATGAAGCAGATAGAAGCGCAGCTTACCATGCGGCGCTATGAAGGTTTCTTAAAGTAAGGAGGAATCGATAATGTTTTTCATATTGCTTGGAGCACCCGGGGCAGGGAAGGGTACTCAGGCAGATATTATAGTTAAAGAGATGTCTTTGCCGCACGTTGCTTCGGGTGACCTGTTCAGGCACGCCCTCAAGAACGGCACCGAACTGGGCAAACAGGCGGAATCCTTTATGAAAGCAGGCAAGCTGGTGCCCGACGAGATAACCATCAAGATGATTCTCGAGAGGGTGGCCAAGGATGACTGCAAAAACGGCTGCGTATTTGACGGCTTTCCCAGGACGCTGGAACAGGCCAGGGCCCTTGATGAGGCCCTTGAGAAGCAGGGTAAAGCGATTGAGAAGGCCATATATATAGAGGTACCGGAAGGCGTATTGCTGGACAGGCTGACCGGCCGCTGGGTTTGCCGTACCTGCCAATCACCGTTTCACCAGAAAAACCAGCCGCCCAAGAAAGAAGGTGTTTGCGATAAATGCGAAGGAGAGCTTTACCAGCGCGCTGACGATAAGGAAGAGACTATCAAGGAACGCCTTAAGGTGTATTTCACTCAGACCATGCCGCTGCTTGATTACTACGAGAAAAAGGGCCGGCTCTTCAGGTGCAACGGCAACCAGCATATCGATGAAGTAGGCAAGGATATCGTCAAGTTCCTTAAAGGATTGAAGCAGAAAAAATAAATGACCATCATTAAATCGGCCGAAGAGATCGCAATCATGCGGCAGGCCGGCAGGATAACAGCGATAGTATTACAGAAAATGAGCGAAGCAGTGAAACCGGGATTGAAAACCAGGCAACTGGATGAAATCGCGGAAAGGGAATTGGGCAAGTGGGATACCGCCCGCGCTTCGTTCAAAGGCTACCGTGGTTACCCTGCCAGCATCTGTGTTTCGGTCAATGATGAAGTAGTCCATGGTATACCCGGCAAAAAGGTTTTAAAGGAAGGTGATATCGTTTCGTTGGATTTCGGCGTTATTTACCGGGGTTTCCAGGGCGATGCTGCTGTCACAGTGGGTGTCGGCACAGTCAGGAAGTCACCAGGGAATCCTTGACGGAGGGCATAAATGCCGCCCGTGAAGGTGGTTTTCTCGGTGATATCGGCGCCGCCATACAGGGCTATGTTGAGTCAAGGGGCTTCAGCGTGGTCAGGGAATATTCCGGCCACGGAATTGGACGTGATATGCACGAGGACCCGCTGGTACCCAACTTTGGCAGCAAGTGCGAAGGCCTGAAGCTGAAAGCGGGGATGACCATGGCGCTTGAGCCGATGGTGAACAGGGGCGGATGGAAAACCCGCGTCAATTCCAACGGCTGGACGGTGCATACCGCTGACGGCAGCCTGTCGGCTCATTTTGAGCATACCATAGCCATCAGGAATGACGAAACAGAAATCCTGACCGTGTTATAGAATTAGTATATGGATAAAAAAGAAGCTATCGAGGTCGAAGGAACCGTGACTGAATCGTTGCCCAATGCGACTTTCAGGGTGGAACTGGCAAACGGGCACATGGTGCTGGCTCACATATCCGGGAAAATGCGCAGGCATTACATCAGGATACTGCCGGCGGACAAGGTGCTGGTTGAGCTTTCACCGTATGACCTGACCAGGGGCAGGATAACTTACCGGTTCAAGTGAGAAAACACGGATTGTTTTGACATAAAGTGTATAAAGGCTTATATTATTAAGCGGTTTTTTTAGAAAACGAGGATATATCGGAAATGAAGGTCAGAGCTTCAGTTAAAAAACGTTGTGAGAAATGTAAAATAATCAGGCGCCGCGGCGTTGTGCGGGTGATTTGCGTAATTGCCAAGCATAAGCAGCGGCAGGGATAGTCACAGGAGTAGAATAGAACATGGCTCGTATTGCAGGCGTAGATATACCCAGGGAAAAGCAGGTACAGTATTCCATCCAGTATATTCATGGGATCGGCCCCAGCGGCAGCAAAAAAATACTGACGGCGCTGAAGATAGATCCCGCCAAGAAAGTCAAGGACCTTACGGATGAGGAAGTCAGCCGCATCCGTGAGAAGATAGATAAGGAATTCAGCGTCGAGGG
>JAPLHJ010000140.1 GCA_026389675.1 Chloroflexota bacterium
TCATATCAATGCTCCCAATAATAAATTGTCCTCGCGCCGATGCACGAGGACTAATCAAACTGCCTGTTATACAGTTTTACTAACCTCGGCGGGTATCTGATTAAGCCTTGCGGCGCCCGCTTTCAACGGCCAATGCTATTATATTTTTTTATGCGCTGACTGCCAGTTCAGTCATGGCTTGTGTATCCAGCCTTAAACCCGGCCCCATGGATGTGGAAATCGATGCCGTCTTGATAAACTGTCCTTTGGCTCCACTGGGGCGCGAATGGTTAATTGCTTCAACTACTGACATAAGGTTCTCATACAGCTTCTCTTCGTCAAAGCTCTTCTTACCGATTGGAACGTGGATGATCGCAGTCCTGTCAAGCCGGAATTCCACGCGGCCTTTACGCACCTCGTTGATCGCCCGGGGCAAATCTGCTGGAGGAACAACGGTCCCCGCCTTGGGATTGGGCATCAAACCGCGGCGTCCGAGTATCTTGCCGAGTTTACTGACTTTGCCCATCATGTCAGGAGTAGCAATGCTTACATCGAAATCAAGCCAGCCATCTTCGATTTTTTTCACCAGGTCGTCAGCTCCAACATATTCAGCTTTAGCATCGGTGGCCAGTTTTGCGCCCTCGCCCTGGGCGAAGACAACTACCCTGACCTGTTTGCCCAGCCCATGAGGCATCAGTGCCGTTCCCCTCACCTGCTGGTCGGCAGCCCGGGGATCCACGCCCATTCTCAGGTGCAGCTCAACTGTTTCATCAAATTTTGCGTAGCCCGCTTTTTTTACTATTGTAATAGCCTCTTTGGGCTCGTATAATTTTCTTCCTTCGACCAGCTTGGATGCTTCTTTGTATTTTTTACCTCTGGTAGTCATCTAATTACTCCACTTTAATGCCCATACTCCGGGCGGTTCCCTCAATAATGCGAGCCGCTCCCTCAAGATTAAGGGCATTCAAGTCCTTTTGCTTAACCTTAGCGATCTCGTTGATCTTGGCTTTCGATATAGTGCCCGCTACCTGGGTGCCGGTATTCCCGCTGCCCTTTTCAAGGCTCAGGGCCTTTTTCAGTAGATCCGATGCAGGAGGGGTCTTGGTTATGAACGTGAAAGTCCTGTCTTCAAATACAGTGATTTCCACGGGAATGATCGATCCCTCGAAAGATTTAGTGCGGTCATTATAGTCCTTGCAAAAGCCCATGATATTGACGCCGTGCTGGCCCAGGGCAGGACCCACCGGCGGCGCCGGCGTAGCTTTGCCCGCTTGTATCTGTAACTTGACTATCGCTTTAACTTTTTTTGCCATTCTATAGTTTCTCCACTTGCAGGAAGTCCAGTTCCACTGAAGTCTCCCTGCCGAACAGTGTCAGCATTACTTTGACCTTGCCTTTACCCATATTTATCTCGTCGACGGTACCTATGAAATCCGTAAAGGGACCATCGACAACCCTGACGTTTTCGCCTTTCTTGAACCTGATCTTGAGCTGGGCAACTCCTTCCTCTTTTTGTTTGAGGATCCTGTCAGCTTCGTGATCTTCAAGTGGAGTGGCTTCCTTGCCGTCACCCACAAAACCGGTCACGCCCGGCGTTTCCCTGACAACCTTCCAGCTCTCATGGTCCATCGCCATTTGAACCAGCAGGTAGCCGGGGAACATTTTCTTTTCAACCGTCCTGCGCTGGCCGGACCGTATCTCGATCTCGTTTTCCTTAGGTATCTCTACCCTCAGGATCCTGGTGCCCGCATCCATAGACTTGATGCGCTGTTCCAGCTTGTTCTTTACCTTGTCTTCGTGCCCGACGTAGGTATGTATGATATACCAGCGGGCGTTGACGTCAACGGTCACGCTACTTGCCACCTAAGAGTACTTTAGCAACAAGTTCCGAAAATCCATAGTCAACTGCGCCCAATATCAGGCCCATAACAACGCAAAGCCCTATAACTATCAGGGTCAACCGTATCGTTTCCTGCCTGGTAGGCCATACAACCTTCTTAAGCTCGCCGATTATGTCACTAAAAAAAGTGAACCTGCGTTTTTTTTGCTGCGTTCCCGAAATCTGCGGCTTCTTGGCCTTTGCCACCAACGGTTGACTTTTCTTGTCCGGACCTGCCTTTTCTTCGTTTTTCTTAGGTGGCAGTATTTTTACTTGCTCTTTGTTAGCCACCTGTTACTTGGTCTCCTTGTGCAGCTGATGACTGCGGCAGCGGGGACAATATTTCTTCATTTCCAAACGTTGAGTGTCATTTTTCTTATTTTTTTGCGAGGTGTAATTCCTTTCCTGGCATACCGTGCATGCCATGTAAATTACACCTCGCGCATCGCTTTTTTTAGCCATCTTTTATCCAAGTATCTTTGTGATTACACCCGATGCTACAGTCCTGCCACCTTCACGGATGGCAAAATGCATGCCCTGCTCGAGAGCAACAGGA
>JAPLHJ010000216.1 GCA_026389675.1 Chloroflexota bacterium
ATCGAGGTGCCCAATACCACCTTCGGCTCGGTCGGACTGCGCGGCGTGATGGAAAGCACCGCCTTCCAGAAGATGCTGGCCAAATCCAGGCTGGCCGTCGCGCTGGGCAAGGGCGCAGGTGGAGAGACCATCGTGGCCGATCTGTCCAGGATGCCCCACCTGCTGATCGCCGGCGCCACCGGCAGCGGCAAGAGCGTCTGCCTCAACTCCGTTATATGCTGTCTGATGATGAATAACACCCCAGATGCCGTGCACCTGGTGATGATCGACCCCAAGCGCGTCGAGCTGGTCAACTACAACAGCATCCCGCACCTCGTTTCACCCGTCGTGGTGGATACCGACAAGGCCATCATGGCCCTGCGCTGGCTCAATGCCCAGATGGACGGCCGTTACAAGAGCGCTTCTCCGCCGTCAAGACGCGCAACATCGAGGAATACAATAAGAACAGGCAGCCCTCCGAATGCATGCCGTACATCGTGGTGGTCATCGACGAGCTGGCCGACCTGATGATGACCGCCTTCGACGAGGTCGAACATTCACTCTGCCGCCTGGCTCAGCTTGCGCGCGCCACTGGTATACATTTGATAGTTGCCACGCAGCGGCCTTCGGTGGACGTGGTTACCGGGCTGATCAAGGCCAACTTCCCCACACGCATGAGCTTCGCGCTGACCTCGCAGGTGGATTCGCGCACCATTATCGATTCCGCCGGCGCTGAGAAGCTGCTGGGCCGGGGCGACATGCTCTACATGCCGCAGGATGCCGCCAAGCCCAAGCGCCTGCAGGGCACTATGGTCGGCGACGCCGAGATAGAGAGGCTGGTCACCTTCTGGGCCGGCCAGCGCCGCCAGGAGGCGCAGTCCGTCAGGTTCGAGGATATGGCCCAGGCCGGCGCCGACGGCAAGAAACCCGCGGAGGATGAGCTGCTCGACAAAGCCCGCCAGCTTGCCATCGAATCTAAGGATATCTCCGCTTCCTATTTACAAAGGAAATTGCAGATCGGCTTCCCACGGGCGGCAAGACTTATGGATACGCTGAAGGAAGAGGGGTTTGGGAAGGGGAAGAGCGGAGAGAAAGAAGGGAAGTGGGAAAGTCCCTAATTTATTATCTCTCTAACCCGGCCAACCTGGCCGCTTTCCAGCCGGACCTTGATGCCATGGGAATGAAATGAAGCGTTGGTCAAAATATCTTTGACTATCCCTTCAGTTGGTTTCCCGGACCGTTGATCTGCCTTCATCACTATTGAGACCCGCAAGCCTAATTTTATATTTTCACGCTTTGTAACGCCCATATTGCTAATACTATCTCGTATTATTCTACTTCACTGCAAATGTTTTCTGATCGGCTTCAGCAGATATCCCAATCCGTTAAGTTTGATTTCATAAAGAGCAGCTAATAACGTGCCAATTTTTCCCGGAGGGAAACCTTTCTGGTGAAACCAGACCAGATAAGGTTCAGGCAGATCACAAAGGATATAATCTTTGTATTTTCCAAAAGGCATCTTTATTGACGCCAGGTCAACCAACACCTGGGGATTGATGGGACTGGCCTTATTTTTATCCATTATTACTTAATCCAAATACAATACACAATAATATACTGCTCCTCATTAAGACAGGCGGGATGCCAAGAGCGTAAAATGGCCGAAAAACAAATTACTTGTCCGAAACCAGGAAAGAGTGCCTGGCCTTGATTTTCGGCTTTAATCTTAACTCAACTTCGGCATTTAGCACATCAGCGATTTTCTTAATCATGGACAGAGAAGGCAGATAAGTCCCGCTCTCTATGCGCGCTATGCTGGCCTGTTTTGTATTAAGCACCCGTGCCAATTCCGCTTGGGTCAACCCGCGTGAAACACGAAGCCTTATCAACTCAGCTGCGACTTTGTATTTTGTTTCGAGCTTGTCGTATTCCTTTTTGAATGCTTCGTCTTTCAACAAAGACTGTTTATGCTCATTCCAGTTCATGGGCTTTGCCTCCTTTTTGATAAATAATCGCCCATCCGGTTACGCGCTATTTCCAAATCAGATTTGGATATTTTTTCGGTCTTTTTAACAAATCCATGTAACAGAATAAAAGTTTTACCCGCATCTAAAAAATAAATGACCCTATCTCTGTTATTCGATA
>JAPLHJ010000292.1 GCA_026389675.1 Chloroflexota bacterium
AAGATAATAGAAAAGGCGCCCGGCCCGACCGCCAATATCGTCAATATCCTCAAGGAGGTGAAGGCTGACGTGGCCATCAATTACCTGCCGGTAGGCAGCGAAGAGGCCACCAAGTGGTATGTTGAACAGCTCCTCAATGCCGGTGTGGGACTGGTCAACTGCATCCCTGTCTTCATAGCCCGTGAACCGTACTGGCACAACCGCTTCCGCGAGGCGGGCTTGCCCATCATCGGTGACGATATCAAGTCCCAGGTGGGGGCTACCATCGTGCACAGAGTGCTCACGCGCCTTTTCCGCGACCGCGGCGTCAAGCTTGAGCGAACCTATCAGCTAAATTTCGGCGGCAATACCGACTTCTATAATATGCTGGAGCGCGAACGGCTGGAATCCAAGAAGATATCCAAGACCAATGCCGTAACCTCGCAGCTCGATTTCGAGATGAACCCTGATAACATCCACGTTGGGCCCAGCGATTACGTGCCCTGGCTGCTCGACCGCAAGTTCTGCCACATCCGGATGGAGGGCCGCACATTCGGCGACGTGCCATTGAACCTCGAATGCAAGCTGGAGGTCTGGGATAGCCCGAATTCGGCCGGGGTGGTCATCGATGCTGTCAGATGCCTTAAGATAGCCAGGGACCGCGGGTTATCCGGCTCCATAGTAGCCCCCAGTTCTTATTTCATGAAATCGCCGCCTATCCAGTACTCGGACGACGAGTGCCGAAGGAGGGCTGAGCAGTTTATCAGCGGAAAGGACGAGCAGCGCCCAATCAGCCTGCCGGAAACCACCTGAAACAGACGACGTTAGTACCCTGGATTCGTCATTAGCATGAAAATAGGCCTGGTTTCACCGTACGACTACTCTCACCCGGGCGGCGTTATCAACCACGTTTCCTATCTGGCCCATCACCTTGACCTGATGGGACACCAGGTGAAAATAATCGCTCCCGTCCGCAGGACAGGAACGCGTTATTTTGGAGTGGAAGTTACAGCCATTGGCCGGCCTATACCCATTCCTTACGGCGGCACCACTGCGCGCATACCTCTCTCGCCCTGGCTGCCTTTCCAGGTTAAAAGGGTGCTGAACCGTGAGGCTTTCGATATCATCCACCTCCATGAGCCGTTCATCCCCATGCTCTGCCTGAGCGTACTCCGTGAATCACCGGCCCCTCTTAACGTGGGCACTTTCCACGCCTGCCACAAGGGCTCTGCGCTATACTGGCTTAACCGGCCTACTATGCGCAGGCTGGGAGAGAAGCTGCACGGCAAGATTGCCGTATCAAAACCGGCCCGTGACTATATATCCAAATACCTGCCCGCCGATTACCGCATCATTCCCAACGGCGTTGATGTACACCACTATCAGCCCGATGGACCTCTGCGTACCGAATTTAAAGATGACAGGCTTAATATATTTTTCGTAGGCAGGTTGGAGGAGCGCAAGGGGGTAGGAGATCTGATAAGGGCCTGCGCGCTGGTTAAAAAGGATTTCCCGGGCTTCCGGCTTATCGTAGCAGGGCCGGGCATCAGGCTGCGTTATTACTACCAGCTTCTGGCCAAACGCCTGGTAGGAGATAATGTCGTTTTCACTGACTATGTTCCCTTTAATGAGTTGCCCAAGTATTACCGCACTGCCGATATTTTCTGCGCACCCGCAACAGGGGGGGAAAGCTTTGGCATCGTCCTGATTGAAGCCATGGCCAGCGGCACTCCGGTTGTAGCCACCAGCATCCCTGGTTATGCCAGTGTGCTGACAAATGGGCAGGAGGGATTGCTGGCCATGCCGGAGAACCCGCGATCTCTGGCGGATGCCCTGCTGAGACTGCTAAATGACCGCCAGGCCAGGCTCAAGATGGCGCAAAACGGGCTGGCTACTGCCGAACAATACAGCTGGGAGAATGTCAGCCGCCGGGTGCTGGAATATTATTTATCGCTATCAAAATAATTGCCGAGGAAAACTAATTGTCAAACTTCCAGGATTTACGCAGGCAAGCCGGGCGGTTGATCACCGACCCCCTCGTGCCGCTGATAAGCAGGCTCAGGCTGACTCCCGATATTATGACCGCCATTGGCCTGGTCGTTAACCTCATAGCAGCTGTGGTCATAGGCTTCGGCCATCTGCTGTGGGGCGGCCTCATATTTTTGCTGGCCGGGCTTTTTGACCTGCTGGACGGCGCCCTGGCCCGCTACATGCAGAAGACCACTCGCTTCGGTGCGCTTTTCGATTCGACTGTGGACCGTGTTACCGAAGGGGCTCTGTTTCTCAGCTTCATCTTTATCACCGGCGTTGGGGCCTGGCCGTATAACGTGACCTTCCAGCTTGTTTTGATTTTCCTGGCACTTATCGGATCTTTCCTGACAAGCTATATCAGGGCCCGCGCCGAGGGACTAAATATCGATTGCACTGTCGGCTTGTTTACCCGTGTTGAGAGGGTTATAATATTAGCGCTCGGACTGCTCCTGAGCCAGGTTTTTATAGCGCTGGCCATAGTGGTAGTCCTTTCTTTTGTAACCGTCGGACAGCGTTTTGTGCATGTCTGGCGGCAGGCGAGAAAATAAAAGGAGTAGGAATAAAAAAGGGCGATCTGATGAGCGACAGTGTCTTTGAGGCGGGAATTGTGATTATCTTCTGGATGGTGATCGCATGGATTATCGCGGGCATTGCCATGGCGATTGCGGGAATACGCTGGGCAAATTTGGAATTGCCCCTGATGATCTTCCTTACCGTAATCATCGGCTTGGTTGTACTCATTCTCGGGGGCGGTACGTTGCTCTATTTCTGGGGCAAGAATTACATGTCCCGTGAATAATCATTTTGTTTCACATATCCCCATTTACTATTTAACGAAAAATAAAGGCATGCCCGTTTCAGGATAAGAAAATGTCAGTTGTAGCAGTTATTGGCGCCCAGTGGGGCGATGAAGGCAAAGGTAAAATCGTCGATCTTCTCTCTGAGAAGGCGGATGCTATTATCCGTTTTTCCGGCGGGGACAACGCCGGTCATACGGTTATAAATCCGAAGGGTGAATTTAAGCTCCATATAGTGCCTTCCGGCATTTTCTATCCGCGTGCATACTGCATTATCGGGAATGGTACTGTCATCAATCCCGGTGTCCTTCTTGAAGAGCTGGATGCCCTTAAATCAAGGGGAGTTGATATTAGCAACCTTCATATCAGCGACCGTGCCCATTTGATAATGCCCTGGCATATCCTGCTCGATGGCCTTGAAGAGGAAAAACTCGGCGGCGGCGCAATCGCGCTTGGCGACGGAGAGGCCGACGAGGGC
>JAPLHJ010000186.1 GCA_026389675.1 Chloroflexota bacterium
CCCGGCATATCACGCCGCCGGTATGGACCCGGTGGAATCACTGCGATACCAGTAGGAGGAGATGCCATGGTTAAAGTAGAGACCGAGCGCAGGGGCCGTATTTATGTGGTTCGCATCAACAGGCCGGAAGCGCGTAACGCCGTTGACGCCGAAACAGCTGGCTTGCTGGATGAGGCCGTAACCGTATTTAAACGGGATGATGGGCTGCGCGTCATGGTGCTTACCGGTGCGGGTAACATCGCTTTCTGCGCGGGAGCTGACCTGAAATCCGCCAGGGGACTGGCTCTCAGGAAGGGTTCTGATGAGTCCGGCCCGATGGGTTTCAGCAGGGTTACGGACGTTCAAAAACCGACGATAGCCGCGGTCAACGGGTACTGCCTTGCCGGCGGGCTGGAATTGGCCTGCTGGTGTGATTTCCGCATATCAGCCAGGAGCGCAAAGTTCGGTGTGGTGAACCGCCGCTGGGGTGTGCCCCTCATCGATGGAGGTACGCAAAGGCTGCCGCGCATAGTCGGGTTGGGCAATGCGCTCTATTTGATAGAGACCGGTGCAATGATAGATGCTGGGCAGGCCCTGCGGATGGGCCTGGTACAGGAAGTAGTGGCAGATGGTCAGGCGCTGGAACGGGCCCTCGAACTTGCCGCGGTAATGGCTGATTATCCGTGGGCCAGCCTGGTAAATGACCGCCGGGCCGCTTATGAAGGACTTGCGCTGGGATTGGCTGAAGGTATCAGGCGGGAGCAGGATTTGCACATGGCGGATTTACAGGACGGGGAAATGCAGGAAGGGCTCGAGAGGTTTATCTCAGGCCACAGACCGCAACCGCCGACTTCGCCAGCCTGATTTACGGCCGGCGTATCCGCTACGCGCTTAGATCACACCGGTTTTCAAGTTTTTAACAACGCAAAGGACGCGGCTGCTTATCTCCAGCAGCTCGGTGATTACATAACATTCTTCCAGTGTCATGCCTCTTGCGAAGCTGCCGTGGCGGTGCACGATAACTATGGCATGAGTTTTAAGCGCATCGGCGATCTCATCCGCGAAGCCGCCCGGCGCGGGTTCCTTGCCGAAACCTATAACCGGCACTTCGGGGATAAATATTTTTCCGGCTTCGTCCTCGGGGTGAACGATGTGCCTGATAAAGGAGAGGGCGACCGCGTGGACAGGATGACAATGTACGATGGCCTGGAAGAGCGCCTGTTTATAAATGGCGCGATGCACTGCCAGTTCTGACGAAGCCAGCCTGGTATTGTCATCATCCTGGTTGACCCCCGTCTCAATAAGGTCTGTATCTGTCAGGTACCCGAGTTTGCTGCCGCTTCGTGTGATGATGACCTTTTCCCCCTGCCTCACGCTGAGGTTGCCGCCATGCACGGAAACCATGCTACGGCTGTAAAGGTCGGAGCCTACAGCCTGGAACCGGGGTAACAGTTCAATTGTCACTTTTCGGCCTCCTCAGCTTAAATAACGGCGATCAATCTGTCATTAGTGAGCTTTAGCGAAGCAATCTGTAAGACAACAAGATAACGCCATAAGTTTGCTTAGTCGCTGCGCTCTTGGCACTGACCGGTTATTCCTTATTTGACGTATTTAGCTTCTTCATCAGGCGGGACTTTTTACGGGCTGCGGTGTTGGCGTGGATGACCTTGCGCTTGGCCGCCTTATCCAGTGAGCTGATGGCCTCGGTCACGGCAACAGTGGCCTCCTCGCCTTTCTTGGCCGCTACTAATTTTTCTGCCCGGGTGACTTTGCTCTTTACACCGCTTTTAACGGCCTTGTTGCGCTGAGCTTTCCTGGCGGCTGACCTGGCTGATTTTTCTGCTGTTTTAGTCTTGGGCAATTGTGACTACCTCCTTTGATATCAGGGCCTGACGTTTATCCCTTCCTGCTGCGCTTTGGTGGCGTTTATTACGCCGCGCAGGGACATCAGCCTGTTCAAGATATGATTCAGTTGTGCCATATTCTTAATTTCAATCGTCGCAAACATTGTGAATACGTCATCATTGTACTGCGTATTCACGCTGGTTATATTTATTTTCTCCTCAGCAACGGCTGTGGTGATATCCCTGAGCAGCCCAACGCGGTCGAAGGCTTCTACCTGGATGCTCACCGGGTACACGTCTTCCACCTGGCCCCAGCTCACATTTATCAGCCGCTCCTGCTCCTCCTCGTTTATCACATTGATGCAGTTTCTGCGGTGTACCGTGATGCCATGGCTGCGCGTAATATATCCGATGATATCATCACCGGGCACCGGATGGCAACATTGGGCCAGGTTGGTGAGCAGGTCGCCCACGCCGAGCACCTGTATGCCGGAACCTTTGTGTTTTGCTGCTGCGGCCGTCGGTTTGGCTTCCTCTTCTTCGGCTGCCTCGGTTTCACTGGCCAACCTGGAGGCTATCTGGTGAGGCGTGATACCGCCATAGCCCACCGCTGCCATGAAGTCGTCGGCATTGTCGAAATCAAGACTCCCGGCGAGGTCTTCATAGTTGGTTACACCTATACCCAGCCGCTTGAGTTCTCTTTCCAGAATTGTCCGGCCGCGCTCGATATTTTGCGTGCGCTCCTGCCGTTTGTACCAGGCGCGTATCTTCTCCCTGGCGTGGGCGGTCTTGACGAAGCCGAGGTCGGCGTTGATCCAATCCAGGCTGGGCGCCTTCTCGGTCTTGCTGGCCACTATCTCCACAATATCACCGTTTTTAAGCTCGTAGTTAAGCGGGACAAGCTTTCGGTTGACCTTGGCGCCGATGCAGCGGTGGCCGAGGTCGGTGTGGATGCGGTAGGCGAAATCCAGGGGTGTGGCCCCTTTGGGGAAAGGCCTTATCTCCCCGAGGGGAGTATAGACAAAGACCTGGTCGGCGAAAAAATCCTCTTTCAGGGAGGTGAGGAATTGCTCGCTATCCAGGGCGCTCTGCCAGTCGATAAGCTGGTGCAGCCAGGATATCTTCTTTTCAAAATGCAGGTCGGGTTTGGCCCCTTCCTTGTAGCGCCAGTGCGCGGCTACGCCGTATTCCGACATGCTGTGCATTTCATAGGTGCGGATCTGTATCTCAAGAGGCGTGCTTGCCCCATCGCCGGTCAGAACCGTGGTGTGAAGCGACTGGTAACCGTTGTCTTTGGGATTGGCTATATAGTCGTTGAATTCGTCGGTTATGGGATGCCAGGTGTTGTGGATGATGCCCAATACTTTATAGCAGTCGGGCACTGTATTCACCAGCACGCGCAGGGCAAATAGGTCGTGTATGTCTCCGAAGCTCCTGCCGATAGCGGCGTACTTCTGTATCTTGTTATAGATACTGTAGATATGTTTGGGCCGGCCATAGACCTCACCCTGTATGCCGGCTATGACCATCTCGTCGCGCAGGACGCGGGCAGCGTCATCGATGAAACCTTCCCGCAGAGAGCGCCTGACGGCTACCATGCGGGCGATTTCATGGTATTTCTCCGGCTGGAGATAGCGGAAGGACAGGTCTTCAAGCTGCCACTTAATCTCCCACATACCCAGACGGTGCGCCAGCGGGGCATATATCTCCAGTGTCTCCTGGGCTATGGCAAGCTGCCTCTCGGGGGCAAGTGCCTGCAGGGTATTCATATTATGCAGACGGTCGGCCAGCTTGATAAATACCACGCGCAGGTCCTCGGCCATGGCTATGAGCATCTTGCGCAGGTTCTCAGCCTGGGTTTCCCTGCTGCTGACAGATATATCGCGTTTCCACGCCAGCTTACTCAGCTTGGTTACGCCGTCTACCAGCTTGCTGACATCCGGCCCGAAGCGCTTTTCCAACTCGGAGATGGGGATATTGCAATCCTCCGGCACGTCATGTAAAAGCGCGGCGGCGAGGGTGGCAGCGTCAAGTTGCAGGTCGGCCAGAGCTATGGCCGTCTGGAGGGGATGCTCGAGGAAAGGCGCGCCGGATTTACGTTTCTGGCCGTCGTGGGACTTGAGGGCAAAAGCATAGGCAGCCTCCACGATTGCCAGTTTATCGGGAGGCAGGTACTCTCTGGCCTTGCTAAATAGCGGGGTCGGATCCATGCGCTCACCGTTTCAACTGTATAATAGAGCATGGCTGTAACCCGTGGCAAATGCTTTCCGTATAAAGTGTGATTTTAGTCATTTGCATGCCGTATCTGCAGGTATTATCATATGTAAATTAACGGTTCCAGGTATTCATTAAAAGAAAAATGAATGGTGGGGAAACCGTAAAATAATTAACCGAATTCATGGAGGTACAAATTGAAAATTGTAAAACTGTGCCGTGAAGGCTCATGCTGCCCGGCAGTCACCGTTTTTGAGGACAAAGTCGAGATCGGCGAAGATGCCAATACCTGCGTCCTGACCCGCGACGAGTTCGAGATACTGAGGGAAAAGATCCTCTCCAAAGAAATTTAAACAATAAATTTATTTGCGTAATTAGCCCGCCGACCCACCCGGCGGGCTGATTTTGTATCTGAATTTACCAGAGAAAAGTTGAAGTTAACCCCGTATAGCAGTATCCTTATATCCTTGTTTTCAGGATATTTTACCTTGAAGGACCTGATATGAATATGAAGGTAACTACCAACCTTGATGAGATATTCCTGCCGCGCAGCGTTGCTGTTGTGGGCGCTTCGCCGGTGGAGTTCTATACACTATCCCTGCTGATGGGAAAATTGCGTGAACACTTCTACCCGGTCAACCCAAAGTACCGGGAAGTGCACGGCGTTAAATGCTACCCTTCCATACTTGATGTCGAGGACCCGGTTGACTATGTAATCCTGGCCTTACCTGCCCGATACGTATTGAAAACCGTTGATGAGTGCATCCGCAAAGGTGTCAAATGCATACATTCTTTCACCTCAGGCTTCA
>JAPLHJ010000226.1 GCA_026389675.1 Chloroflexota bacterium
CCATGTCTTGCTGTCGGCCGGGTATTTACACCTTATAGCAGACCTCGGGAAGCTTCACCCCCGGATTGGTCTCCCTAACGTAACGCAGAAGCTGGTTGGCTAATGAAATAGTGATAGTGGCCAGTTCATCGCCTTTTATCACCCTTATCTTATCACCGCTGTAAAGCGCCCGCAGCCTGGCCGGAAACTCGTCGTCTGACCGGTTGTAAACAAGATGGATATCTACGCCCGGGTACAGCCCTTTGCTAACCGCCCAATCTTCCCCTATACCCGGTGTTTCAACGCTGCCGCCTATATAGGCGGCCAGCGCTTTAACATCCTTAACATACTCAAGCGCTGCCGCGCGCATCCTGAGCGCGCCTTTTACCTGCGACTGGTGTGGGCTGACCTTGCCCTCAATATCAGCCAGGCTGAGTAGCTTTATAGCAGTGACCCTCAATCATCTGGTTAACCGTTTTTAAGAAGCCCCATCGAACGGTCAATCTCATTGGCACGCTGGTAGTCTGCGTTGAAAGACCGTGAAGCCCACAGCATGCCAAGTGTGGAGATGAAGCCTATCCCACATAGGACGACGTAGGCGATCTGTATGCCGGACACATCGGAGATTGCGCCCATGATCATGGGCCCCCACATGCCCCCCAGGAAATACAAGGCCATCATGTAAAACCCCATGGCCGTGGCCCGTCGGTAGGCAGGCACGATCTCCTGCACAGCATTGAGCTGGGCCGATACGCCGAAGGGGATGAAAAACCCGCCGGCGATGAATAGCGGCAGCGAAGCCAGGTAGGCGCCCGCCGCTATCAGGATGGAAGCCATAAACGTGCCGGCCAACATGACCAGGACCTTGTTGCTCGGGTTGCGGCGCGATACCTTGTCCGCCACCCACCCCCCCAGCGGCATCGAGATAACTGCCAGCATGGCTATGCCGGAGGAGAAAGTAGAGGCCACCGCATTATCTATGCCCATGCTGCGGTTAAGCAGGACCGGCACCCAGGGTATGGCCCCCTGCTGAAAACACCCGGAAAGGGCAATGCCCACGTATAGAATTGGCAGGGTCTTGATACGAATCATCTCTTTGAGGGTTGTAGATATTGCCATCGATTTCCGGTTCCCGGTTTTCTCTAAAGTATCCTTGCTAATCTTGTAATCGGGGATGAACCAGGCCAGGATGCCGAAAATGATGCCGGGCACTGCGATTGCCCATAACGCCGCCTGCCAGCCCCAGCTTTTGGTTACCCACCCGCCCACCAGGAAGCCAACGGCCGAGCCCAGCGGTATAGCTGCGGCCCAGATTCCTGTTACAAAAGCCCGCCGGGCCTTGCGCACCATGCCGGCGATAAGCGCCATCCCCCCGGACACGAAGCCCGCCTCACCGATACCCACAAAAGCACGCGTGGCAAACAACTGGCCGAAGTTTATACAAAAGCCCGAAAAGACTCCGGCGGCGCTCCATACGATGGAAATCAGCGAGACCAACCTCGAGCGGCGCCAGCGGTCCATAACCATTGAGAGCGGCAGGGCGAAGATCGCCACCCCGATGAGCACCACCGACATCAGCCATCCGATATCCGTGTCGCTCAGCCCCAGGTCCGCTTTCAGCGCCGGCGTTATCGGCCCGATGACGGACCGTATGGCATAGTCCAGCATGTAAAGCACGAAGAGTACCACTATGCTGTACCCTATTTTCCAGCGCGGTACCTTGATGAGGAGATCCTGCTCTTCCTGCCTGTCCTGCATGCCTGCCTCCTTATCCTGAAATTTCTTAAATCGGCGACTGGCCGGTATCAACCTGAGAAGCTTCCGGTCACTATATCCTTTTAGCCTGTATCTGTCAACGGATTTTGAGCCTGTAGAGTATCTCCTGCACCGCGCGGCGGAAACTGGAATCGAAGGGCAGTTCAGTTAGCGGCCTGCCCTTGATATCCAGGTCGGCGATGTTGGCGTCTTCCGGTATGGTGGCGAAGAGCAGCAATCCGGATCTATCCACAGCTTCTTTGAATTCCGCCGGCAGGCCGTTGCGCAGGCGGTTCACCACCAGCAGTACGCCACCTCTTATATTGGTGCGTATCTCCTTGCTGAGCTGCTCCAGGCGAACGCAGGTATTAAGCCCGCGCATGGTGGGGTCGGTCACCGCCAGCAAGAAATCGATGTCCTGAGTAGTCTGCCGACTGATATGCTCCAGCCCGGCCTCGCAGTCCATCACTACGTAGTCGTAGCTCTTGGCCAGCTTATCGATGGAGAAACGTATCATGTGGTTGGCGGCGCAGTAGCAGCCCGGTCCCTCCGGCCGGCCCATAGCCAGCAGGTCGAACCTGTCAGTCTCCACCAGTGACTCATGTATGCGCGCATTCAGGATCTCCTGTTTGGAGATATCCATCCTTAAGCGTCCGTCTTTTATATCGTCTTTCATCTTCTCGCGGGTCTTGCCCACCGTGCTCTGCACTCCCACGCCCAGGGCGTCGTTGAGGTTGGTGCTGGGGTCGGCGTCCACGGCCAGCACCGCGCCCAGGTTGGCCAGGAAATCGACCAGCATGGCCGAGATGGCGGTCTTGCCCACGCCCCCCTTGCCCGCCACTGTGATGGTAACTGTCATCTTATTAAGGCTCCTTTACAGGCGTTTGCGGTTTCGTGCGCCGGGTTTCCGGCACCAGGCTGACCGGCGACAACCGTATCACAGCATTATACTCCGCGGGGCAGACCAACTCACAACTGCCGCACTTTGTACATTTCACCTGGTCAACAACCTTCAGCCCTTGCTCATCGCTGAAGACAGCCTCGGCCGGGCAGGCCAGCACGCAATGGTCGCAGCCCTTGTAGCATTTATCCGGCAATATGTAATAGGCGGTAAGCTCCTTGCAAACCCTTGCCGGGCAACGTTGCTCGAGCACATGTGATTCATACTCCGCGCGGAAGTAACGCAGGGTGGTAAGAACCGGGTTGGAAGCCATTTTCCCCAGTCCGCAGAGCGAGCCCTCCCTGATGTCTTCGGCCAGCGCCTGAAGGGCTTCCAGCGACTTTAAGCTCCCTTTGCCTTTGGTCACATTATCCAGCATCGAGAACAGGTGATGGGCACCGATACGGCAATATGTACATTTGCCGCAGGACTCCTGCCGGCTGAAATCAATGAAGAACCTGGCGGTATCCACGACGCAGTTATCCTCGTCCATGACGATGACGCCGCCCGAGCCCATGATGGCGCCGGCCCCCTTCAGCGAGTCGAAATCGATGGGTGTATCCAGCAGGCCCTCCGGCAGGCATCCGCCCGACGGCCCGCCGATCTGCACCGCCTTGAAGTGCCCGCCCTTTTTTATGCCCCCCCCAATATCGTAAACCAGCGTGCGCAGGGAGGTCCCCATGGGCACCTCGGCCAGCCCGGTATTCTCCAGCTTGCCTGCCAGCGCGAAAAGCGCCGTGCCCGGGCTGTTACCTGTGCCGATGCCGGCGAACCAATCGCTCCCTTTTTGAATTATCAAAGGTACATAGGCCAGCGTCTTGACGTTGTTAACCAGCGTCGGTTTGCCCCACAGCCCCGCTTCAGCGGGATAGGGCGGCCGATGCTCAGGCCAGGAGCGCCTTCCCTCGATAGCAGCGATCATGGCCGTCTCCTCACCTGAAACAAAGGCGCCGGCGCCCTTTATTATCTCAATTTGGAAGCTGAAGCCCGAACCCAATATTTTCCTTCCCAGCAAGCCTTTTTCTTTTGCCTGCTTGCGTGCCATTTCCAGCCGCTCAATGGCCAGCGGGTATTCCTCCCTGACATAGATATAGCCCTGCCCGGCCCCTACGGTGTATCCCGCGATGATCAGGCCTTCGATAACGGCATGGGGGTCGCTCTCCAGCAACACGCGGTCCATAAAGGCCCCCGGGTCCCCCTCGTCGGCATTGCAGATAACATACTTAGTTTTGCCTTTAGCTTGCGAGCACGCTGCCCACTTGGTTGCCGTGGGAAATCCCGCCCCGCCACGGCCGCGCAGTCCCGACTTTTCAAGCTTGCGTATAATCTGCGCCGGCTTCATCTCCAGCGTACTGGACAAACCCCGGTACCCGCCGCAGGCGATATAGTGATCTATCTCCAAAGGAGAATTGTAGCCGCAGTTGCGCAACAGCACCCTCGCCTGGTGTTTGAAAAGGTCGAGTTCCGGAATGTAAACCGCCTCGTCACCACCCCCCGCCACCGTACCCAGCGCCAGGTCCAGGCAGGGGTCATCGCCCTTGACGTAGCCTTCCACCAATTGCGGCACTATCAGCGGTGTGACATGGTGATAACAGACTGAGAAATCTCCGGGCTTGACGATGACCACCAAAGGCTCGTACGAGCACAACCCCATACAGCCGACCTCCGAGACCCGGGCCTTGCCCTCCAGCCCTGCGATTTCACGCCGGATAGCCTCAAGGACGGCCATCGAGCCGGCAGCGCGCCCGCAGGTAGCAGTACCCACTAAAATATGAATGATTTCGCCGTTATACAGTGATTGCCAGTTCTGCCTGGACACAAGGTCAATTTTCCTAAAGGTCATTAATGTTAACCTGCGCTCAGTCCTTGTGAGCCGACGGGGGATTCAATTCTACTATCACTTCTTCCACCTTTGGAGGCGTCATCTTCGGATAAACATCGGTCCCGATGGTAACGACCGGCGCCAGGGCGCAGCAGCCTATGCAGGCAACGCGGTCAAGGTCGAATTCGCGGTCTTCCGTTGTCCCGCCTACCTCGATTTTTAATTCACGCGCCACAGCTTCCATGACCAGTTGGCCGCCGGCCAGGTGGCAGGCTGTGCCCAGGCAAACTCGTACCGGTCTTTTCCCCGGCGGGGTGAAGCGGAACTGGTTATAAAAGGTAGCCACGCCCCAGACCGTAGCTGAAGACATATCGAGGAATCCGGCCACCTCAAGCATGGCTTCACTGGAAAGATATCCCTCCCGGGATTGTATTTCCTGTAATGTCGCTATCAGGTAGCGCGGATGGCGGCGGTTATGGTTCAGAATTGACGAGAGATCCGATTCCTTTGTATTCATCCTTGTCTTTGCCTTGATCAGAATGCTTCGTCACTCCGTTCCTCGCAATGACGTTTTCGTACGGTTATCCTTTCCAGCTTTTGACCAGCGCCGGCAAATAAGCGGGAATCTCGTTGGCATCGCCCGGGCCGACTATTAGCTGCCAGTCGGGCAGGGCCTCGCTGAGCTCGTTGCGTATGCGGGCGACCTTGCCGGGTATGACCAGCCGCCTGTGATTGACCATCCCCTCGACGCCGCATTTCCTGATGAAGGGGGCGATGTTGTCCCCGCTGAATTTGCCGGCCGCCCAGGCGGTAAGCACGCCCAGTCCACCGGACTCCTTGACGCACAGCCAGGCAGGCACTTTACTGGCCTCGACCTCGGAGGCGACGATAAAATAGGTCAGCG
>JAPLHJ010000219.1 GCA_026389675.1 Chloroflexota bacterium
ACGGGAACCCACGCCAAGCTTATTGAAGATGGACCTCAGGTGGCTTTGAATCGTGCTCACACTCACGTGCAAGTCCTGTGCTATGGCATTGTTGCTCAACCCGCTGGCAGCCAGCCTGAGCACATGGGACTCCCTGTCGCTGAGCACCTCATGCCGCTGCTCCTTGGGCGGCCCGTCCTTCAAAGAACGTATCTGCTGCAGCACTTTTTTTGCTATGGACGGATGAAGCACCGAGTCGCCCTTATAAACCGTTTTGATGGCCTCCACCAGCTCCTGCATGCCTATATCTTTGAGCAAGTAGCCAGCTGCGCCGGCGGAGAGTACAGAAAATATATACTGCTCATCGTCATAGGCGGTCAGTATCAATATGGCCACAGAGGGCTGGAACGACTTGATCTGGCGGGTGGCCTCGATGCCGTTAAGCACCGGCATCGAGATATCCATAAGGATGACATCGGGAACCAATTTTTGCGCCATCCTGACAGCCTCCTCACCATCACTGGCCTCCCCCACTACATTAAATTCGGCTTCACGTGAAAGCGATTCATGTATGCTCTCACGCACTACAGCATGGTCCTCTACCAGCAAAATCTTTATTAGATCCAATTAAAGCCAATCCCAGGAAAATGTACAGTTAGTATACAACTGCGTTCAAGCGCAAGTAAAGAATTTTACTGCTCAGCCAAAACTATTAGACAGTGTTAATAGTTGTTAACAGGGTAAGAGAGGCGAAAATAAGGCTTTACGCACAATTAAAATTATACGCCCGTCACGGACGGACATGCTTAAAGTGAATATATCTCTTTACCAAACGTTTGCACCCAGTTCCTCTTGAGCGCTTCCATAGCTTCTACAGTTTTATCCACACCGATGATAACGATGGGTTGGCCGCTCTCGCCGCGGCCGAGGAAGGTATAGAAGTAGAGCACGTTAATGCTGGCCTCGCGCAGGGGTTTAAGTATAGCCTGCATGGCGCCGGGGTGGTCGGGTATCTCCACGGCCAGCACCTCATTTTCTATGACTTTGTAGCCATTGCTCTTGAGGACGCTGACGGTTTTCTCGGGGTTGTCGGTAACGAACCTGACCGTGCTGGTACCGGATGTATCGGCTACGGAGATGGCGCGTATATTGATGGCCTCACGTCCCAGGCACTCGCTGACCGCCAGGAACATGCCCGGCACGTTTTCAAGGATAACCGATACCTGTTTTACGCTCATAGTTAACTCCTTTTTATCCTGAGATTGCCGGTGGATTGCTTTATCCCCTGTGGGCTCCCTTTCCCCTCGTCATTGCTAGCCCGAAGGGCGTGGCAATCTATCCTTCCATCAAGTGGCCACAGGATTGCTTCGTCGCCTGCGGGCTCCTCGCAACGACATTTTTGAGGGCGCGCCGCCATACCAGCGATTACCTCAAAATAAATTATACCCCGCCTGCAGCGCTTTTTCATTTACCTCGAGCAGCTTTTTCTTGGCGCTGAGGATATGCTTGAGCGCTTCCATTTGATAATTCAACCACACCGCTCTTTTTAGTGAAGGCGCCCAGCATGACCATGTTGGCCGCTTTGGGACTGCCCAGGTCCTCGGCTATCTTATTGGCGGGCACACGCACTATCTCGATATCCCCCCTGATTATCTCGGCCTCCACCAGCGAGGAGTTGAGAAAGAAAAGACCGCCCGACTGTATATGGTGCTGGAATTTGAGCGCCGATGGCTGGTTCATAGCGATCACAAACTCGGGAGAGGAGGCCACGGGTGAGGCTATCTCGTCGTCTGAGATAGCCACCGTGCAGTTGGCCGTGCCGCCGCGCACTTCCGCGCCGTAAGCCGGCAGGTAGGTGACGTTCTTCCCTTCCAGCAGGGCCGCCTCGGCAAGGTTAAGCCCCATAGAGAGCACACCCTGGCCGCCGAAGCCGGCTATGAGCGTTTTAATCAGCAACCTTGTTCTCCGTAACGTCTTTGTATACGCCGAGTGGAAAGACCTTCGTCATCTCCTCATCAATCCACTGCCAGGACTTTACCGGCGTCATCTTCCAGTTGGTGGGGCAGGGAGAGAGTATCTCCACCATGGAGAAGCCGCGGCCGTCAAGCTGGACCTGGAAAGCTTTGGCAATGGCCTTTTTAGCCTTCCTGATATTGGCAGGGGAGTTCACGGCCATCCTTTCGATGTAGGTCACGCCGTCCAGCATGGCCAGTATCTCACTCATCCTGATGGGATGTCCTTCGAGGATATGGTCGCGCCCGTAGGGCGTCGTGGTGGTCCTCATGCCGCGCAGTGTTGTGGGCGCCATCTGCCCGCCGGTCATGCCGTAAACCGCGTTGTTGATAAAAATAGTCGTGATATTCTCGCCGCGGTTGGCCGCGTGGATGGTTTCGGCTGTGCCGATGCCGGCCAGATCGCCGTCGCCCTGGTAGGTGAAGACTACACTCTCAGGGTAAGCGCGCTTTATGCCCGTAGCCACCGCCGCGCCCCTGCCGTGCGCCGATTCCGCCATATCGACATCAAAGTAATTGTAGGCGAAGACCGAGCAGCCCGGCGGCGGTATTCCGATGACCCTCTCCTGCAGGTCCATCTCGTCGATGACCTCGCAGACCAGCCGGTGCGCAACAGAGTGCCCGCAGCCCGGGCAGTAGTGAAAAGGCGTTCTCTTTAACGACTTAGGATACGTGTAAACAGCTTTCATTATTTCAAACCTTTCTGGTAATAAAGCCTTGATATGACTCTGGCCACCTCGCTGGGATTGGGTATCACACCGCCCGGGCGCCCGTAAAAGCCCACCTCACCTTGGCCGGCCAAAGCCAGTTGCACGTCCTCTACCATCTGTCCCATATTCATTTCAAATACAAGGTATTGTTTGATGGTCTTGGCCATCTCCTTAAGTGGCTCATCAGGGAATGGCCACAGGGTTATCGGCCGCAGCAGCCCAACCTTGAGCCCCTCGGCGCGCAGGTTCTTGATGGCGCCTTTGGCAATGCGGGCGGCGATGCCGAAGGCCACCACCACCAGCCTGGCATCCTCAGTTAAAAAGGTCTCGAAGGTGGTTTCCTCTTTCTTTATCAGGGTATAGCGGCGGAACAGACTCCAGTTTATCTCCTCCAGTTCCGACGGGTTGGAGGTGAAGGTCTTGATTATCCTGCTGGGACGGCCTTTGGCGCCCCGCAGGGAGCCTTCTCTTACAGCCAGCACGGTGGGGGCTTCCCGCTTGAATTCAACCGGCTCCTTCATCTGGCCCAGCACGCCATCCCCCAGGATTATCACCGGGATCTTGTACTTGTCGGCCAGGTCGAAGGCGCGCATGGTCATATCGGCCAATTCCTGCACAGATGAAGGTCCGAGCACGATGGTGCGGTAATCGCCGTGCCCGCCCCCGCGCGTGGCCTGAAAGTAATCGGATTGAGCGGCGGAGATGCTACCCAGTCCCGGGCCGCCGCGCTGCATATTCACGATGACCGCCGGCAGCTCACAGGCCGCCAGGTAAGAGATGCCCTCCTGCTTGAGGCTGATGCCCGGGCTGGAGGACGACGTCATGGCCCTCGCCCCGGCCACGCTGGCGCCGTAAACCATATTGATAGCTGCCACCTCGCTCTCGGCCTGCACAAAAGCGCAGCCCTTGCGCCGGCTGAGGTTGAGCGCCATGTATTCAGTAAGCTCGTTCTGTGGCGTAATCGGGTAGCCGAAATAGCACTGGCATCCGGCGCGGATGGCCGCCTCGGCGATGGCGCTATTGCCGTCCATCAGCACCCTACTCACGGTACACCTCGATAGCCACCTCGGGACAGACGATTGCGCAGATAGCGCAGCCAGTGCATTCGCCGTCGTCTTTAAATTCCGCGCTCTGGTAGCCTGCCGCATTCAGTTTGCCCGAT
>JAPLHJ010000161.1 GCA_026389675.1 Chloroflexota bacterium
CACCAGCATATACCCAAAGGCCTTCTTGCTGATTATCCTCGCCGGCTGCGACGGTTCCGGTTCCACTTTTTCCCGCAGGCGGTGAACGAGCTGGTCGATCGTGGCGTCGGAGATACCTGCGAGGTCCACGCTCTCCGGCCAAACCGCCCTGATTATCTCGTCACGGGAACACACCTGGCCGGCGTTGTCGTGAAGGTATAACAAGAGGTCGTATTCCTTTCGTGAAAGCATTACCTGTTGCCCGTCTACTCTTGCCTCTTTTTTCCTTTCATCTATCTTCAGCCACGCCACCGCCGCAGCCTTTCCTTTACCAACGGCTTTCTTTTTATCGCCGGTCAATACGTTGGTGCTCTCCGATTCCTTGAATACTATAACCACATGGCCTTCATCACCGTCAAACCCAAGGCCGATGCGGCTGTTATGCTTGAGCAAGTACAGCTTGCCGGGAGCAATACGGTCACCGTCCAGCATGGAGCCGTTGGTACTGCCAAGGTCCTGCAGCAGGTATTTCCCGTCCCTGAATACTATTTCAAGGTGACGCCTGGAAACGACTTCATCGTTCAGTTCAATATCAGGCACGTACTGGGGCGTACGCCGCCCCATGATGGTATTGGCCTTACTGATAGTAAATATCTTCCCGGCATCACCGGCATCACCTTTCTTAACCGTAATAAAAGCCTGGTTCATCTATTATCGCCTCCGCCGGACGGGCTATGTTGCAGTATAATATAGCAAAGACATTCGTCACGGAGTTCAGCATCTGTCAGGTTTATATTAGGTATTCGTCAGTTACCTGTCAAGCGGTTTAATCTATAATGAAGTAGAGTTCCATGATCAAAGGAGAATAGAACTGAATGCAATGCCAAGTATGCGGCCAGGGGAATGCCGCAGATGAGAAAATATGCTGGAAATGCGGGGCTATGCTGGCCTCGCAGCAGGCCGACCGGTCGGACAGCGGCGCCAACTGCCCCCAATGCGGCAGCCTGAATAACGCCGCCAGCTTCTTCTGCTATAACTGCGGGAGGTATTTTGCCGACTATGATGAAGTTCCCGCCTCAAACGGCACCGGCAAAGCGGAGCCGGGCGCCGTGCAATCGCCACCAATCCCGCGCGCCCGTCTGCTGATGCCCGGTGGTTCCGAGTTACTGCTGATGGGCGCACCCACATTCATTGAGCGCAGCGATTTGAACGGCAAAGTGTCACAGGACGTGTTGATGAGCATATCCAGGCAACATATGCTGATAACCTATGACAGCGGCATCTATTACCTGCAGGACTATGGACGCGATGGTACAGGCAGCACCAACCACACCAAGCTTAACAGGATCGATATACACCATAAAGGAAGGCAGGCGCTCAAGGACGGTGATCAAATCGAGCTTTCCCGGCAAACGGACGCCACACTAACTTTTAAATTGGTATAAATAAAGCCAGGCGGAGAAATAGAATTTGGAAACAGGTTATAGCTGGGATACCGGGTTGGCAAGAAAGCTGAACGAGGATAGCGTCTTCTGCGGCACCTTCGAAATCAGCACCCACGCAGAGAAGGTTTCCGCCGGACTGTTCGCCGTAGCCGACGGTATGGGAGGGCACAGCGCCGGGGAGATAGCCAGCAACATCGCTATTAAGTCTTTCTGCTCGGAAGCAATGGCGGGACTGCTGGAACAATCACCTGCATCACCCCTCACCATCCTATCCGACGCCTTCAGCAAGGCCAATAACTCGGTACTAGCGGCGTCCAGGGAAAAGTCGCTGGAGGGCATGGGCACCACACTTACCTGCGCCCTGATTATAGGCCCCGATATGTACGTTGCACACGTCGGGGATTCCCGATGTTCCATCATCAACAGCAGGGAAATGCTTCAGGTCACCATGGACCATTCGGTCGTACAAAAGCTCGTTGACGAGGGGCTTATCACACCCGATGAAGCCCTTTCCCACCCGCGCAAGAACGAGATAACGCGCGTCCTTGGTTATTATGCTGACGCTAAACCTGACCTGATTCAGGTGAAACTTTATGCCGGAGATAATATATTGCTCTGTTCTGACGGCCTCTGCGGGGTGCTGCCGGCCGGGATCATAGCCAAAATCGTGCTCGCCGCAGGCAGTGCAGAACAGGCCTGCAGCGATCTTGCCGGACAGGCCAACCTGGCGGGCGGCCCCGACAATATATCGGCCATCGTCATCAAACCTTCCAACCTGCCGTCGTGGCAGGCGGTTATCAACGTACATACGAGCGCAGGTACCGTATAATGGATATCACCCCTGTTATCGTCTTTATCGCATTGGTTTGCGCCGGCATACCGGTTGCCGTGGCAGTCATACAGAACTCCAGAAAGCACCCGGCCGGAAGTCCTGCAGCGGCGCCTACCGTACAGGCTAAGCCGGCAGCCGTTGCCCACCCTATCAACGGACGATACGAATTAAAGCCGCAGCCCTATAAGCAGGGCGGGATGGCCACCATCTGGCTGGCTAAGGAGAATGGCACCAACAGGAACTGCATCATCAAGACGCCGCGCCGCGGCACCAACATCGACAATGTCTACTTAGATAAGCTTATGCAGGAGGCCGGCTACCTTAAACGGCTTAGCCATCCCAGCATCGTCAAATACCTCGACGATTTCTATTTGAACGGTGAATTTCACCTGGTCTTGGAATATATCAGCGGCGAAAACATGATGCCCTCTTCTCCACGGTCATCCCAGGGCGAACAAAAGATAGTAGACTGGGCCCGCCAGCTTTTGGATGCGCTCGCCTATATCCACAGCGCGGGCATAATACACAGGGATATCAACCCCAAGAACATCATGCTCAGCAATGATGGCCAGGTCAAGCTGATCGACTTCGGCACGGCCAAGGGGTTGAACGGCAGTATCAGAGAAAGCGGGTCTAAGGACCCGTTTACGCAGATTGCCAACAAGGGCTTTGACATACCCGAACTATTCATGGGCGGTGAAAGTGACCAGCGCTGTGATATCTGCGGTTTGGCCCAGACCTGTATCTACCTGCTTACCCTGCGCCAGCCTAATGACCTCTGCGCCAGCCTGGTAAATACGAACTGGCCGCGCTCTTACAGTGAGGCCGCCACACTGTCCAATTACCTGATCTCAAGCGGGGTTTCGAAACGGACTTCCCGTTGCCTGGCCCAGGCCGTGATGTTTTCACCGGGCAGCAGGTTCGCCAGCGCACATGCTATGCTGGCCGCGCTTTCACCGGCCAGCATTCCTGCTGCCCCAAGCCCGGAGGTGGCCGGATGAGGCTAATCACTATATTTGCGGTTTTACTGTCGTTTGTAGCGGTTACAACGGCAATCGCCGGCTTACCTATACCAGTCTGGGCGGTAGGAGCGCCTACCGATAACTACACGATATCCGATATCCCTACCGATAACGCTACACCCGATGAAATTAAGCCGGACATAAATTTCCTTCTGGATGGACCCTCATTACAAGCCAAAAGTGCCCCTCCAGGTGTAATAGCCGCCTTCACATCCGTACCTGAGCGCGATAATAACCGGATTACCGCCGATGATAAATGGTTCCTGGATATGGATATCAACGAGCCCGGCTGGATATACATCTATGAATACTACCCGCAGGGCAGCAATCCCGCCGGTAAATGGGTCGCCTACAAATGGCACCTCAAGGAAAGCGGAGTGTGGAAGCTTGGCCCGTTCAGTGCAACTGCTGATGAGCCGGAAGGTCAGCATATTTACAGGGTATGGTTCTACTCGGGCGGGCAGTGGACCGGTGAAGATCACAAATCAGCGCTGAGCAACACAATAACCTGGACTTATGCGATGAACACTCCTCCTTTTAAAATCGTCTCTTTTGAAATAAATCCTCCGGCTATTACTGCCGGTGAAGGTACGCTGCTTTTTTGGGAGGCGCAAGGGGCAAGTTCTGTTGAGATATCAGGTCTGGGCACTATGGCCGGTACAAGTGGAACGGTTATGATAAAGCCTGCGGCTACCACTGTTTATGTTTTAACAGCGCGGGACGCAGCCGGGGAAACATTGTCCCGGTCAGCTACGGTCACAGTCAGTCCGGTCCCTTTTGCCGACCAGGCCATGAAATTCCTGGGCAACCCGGTGATACTGATTGTGCTACTGGCAGCAGCCGCTATCGTAGTTATGGCGTTTATGCTCGTGCGCAGGCGGTATGCCGGGCAAATCGAGGCTAAAGAAACTTTATCTTTACCAGTTCTACAAATCCCGGAAAAGCCGGTACAGTACCGGCCCCAGGCTGCCACAACGGCGGTACTTGAAGTGCCGGACGGGCCGGATATAAAAATTGCGGGCAGCATCAAAACGGTAGGCAGGGCTGACCTGGCAAGGAATTTGGAGATTGACAGGCTGAGCCTTGTCTCACGACAGCACTTCCGCATCACCTTCAGTGATGAGCAATACTTTATCGAAGACCTGGGCAGCGCCGGGGGTACCAGCCTTAACGGCGCGGACATACGGGAAAGCGGAGCGGTCAGCCTCAAAGATGATGACCTTATCGAACCGGCAGGCGCCGTCAAATTGAGATTTCACATACTCTGATAGTCCTCCCCTCCTGCAAACAGTCCATAGCGGCAGATCTGGCGCTCAATTCCTCATTGTAAGAAAATTGTCAGCGAACTGTCAGCCTCCAGTCAAGCAGCATGCACATAGCCGGCGTATATTAGTAACGTAATATGAATTATTGCATCCGGGAGGCAAATTCCCCCATGAAAAATATATATTTAATGATGCTGATCTTGACCGTAACGGCGGCAAGCATATTTGCTTCACTTTCGCCGGTGCAGGCGCAGCCTTCTCCGCCTGTCAGCCCGGACGCTTCCTGGCAGCCTCCGGACGAGGGTGGTGAGTCCCTGGCGCCATCCGTCGGCGTCGATAATTACCGCCAGACCTGGCCTAACCTGCAAATGCTCGCCCCCTCACCGGTTCCGCCCGGCGTGTCCGGTTCGATCACCAATGCTTATCTTGTCAACAGCTACGGGCAACTCCTGTCAAATTTATATAGTAATGGTATTTGTTACCTGATAGTATCATTTAACAGCCCGGGCTATTTTTACCTGTGGGAATATTATCCTTCCGGCGCCGATGCATACGGCCACTGGTTGATTTACAGGTGGTACCGCCCTTATGCAGGCGTCTGGAAGATCGGGCCGTTTACGGCCAGTTCCTGGGACCCGGACGGCAGGTATATCTGGAAAATGTGGTTTGTCAGCAGCGGCTTCTGGTCAACGCGCACGCTCAGCTTCGATTACACCAGGGGCTATAATCCATATGGTATCCCGGGTCCTGTGCCGCAGCCCATCTATCCTCCCGTGATTAACTCTTTCAGCGCGAATTTACCCTCGGTCGAGCTCGGCCAGACCGTCACCCTGACCTGGACCACCAGCAATGCCAGCAGTGTAAGCATATCGCCCGGCATAGGCGCCATGGGCACATCGGGTTCCACTACGGTAACCCCCACTGCAACCACAGCATATACTCTGACAGCTACCGGCAAGACCGGCAGCCCTGTATCTTCTTCAGCTACGGTTACGGTTCTGCCGCGCATACCACCCGGCATCAGCGCAGCCCAGGCTAAAATACAGGGCGGACAATCTACGACACTATCCTGGAACGCCCCTGCAGCCACGCAGGTATCGATAAGCGGCGTGGGGTCTTTTGGTGCGAGCGGCGCCACGCAGGTCAAACCAGAAGAGACCACCGTGTATACGCTCACCGCTACCTATATCGACGGCACATCTCTCACTGCATCCGCCACAGTTACTGTTGAACAGCCGCCATACCTGCTCTACGGTTTAATTGCATTGCTGGCAATAGCTGCTGCCGTAATAGTTGCCCTGCTGGTCAGGCGGAAATCTGCCGCACCAACAGCGCAGGCCGCAGGTACCAGGCCAGCCGCCGCAACAGAGTCCGCGGCCACATTAGCAGCGGGCGAGTCTCAACCAAATACATCGGTCGTTGAAGCCCCTGCAGCCAGGTTGGCTATGCACGACGGCAGCGAAGTGCTGCTGGCAGGTAACGCCCGTTCACTTGGCCGCAAGGACTTTGAGAAATTTCTGGCCCCCGACGACGTCTCTTACATCTCCCGTCAGCATATCAACATCTGGTTTGAGGAAGGAAAATACTATATCGAGGACCGCAGCAGCACCAACGGCACAAAAGTCAACGGAACGGACATTAAAGATACCGGCAGGCACGTCCTGGAGGACGGCGATGCAATAGACCTGGCTGGTAAATTAAATATAACATTCAAAATGTAGATACCCAAGGAGGTCAAAATGAATCTAACAAAAATCACCATGTCCCTGGCCACAGTGCTATTGTTGTGCGGCGCGTTCTTACTGCCCGTGACACCAGCCGCGGCTTCGAATAATATAATGGGTGAAACGGGCATCACCTGGCAGGCCGATGACGCTCCGGTCACGCCACCACCTGTTACTGATACTCCGGTTACTCCGGCTGTGGAGCCAGCCGCTGCGCCTTTATCGCCATCACAGGCGGTTGACGTTCCGGTTCCAACGCCACTACCTGTTACTGATACTCCGGTTACTCCGCCTGTGGCGCCAGCCGCTGCGCCTTTATCGCCATCACAGTTATTGGCGCAGGCCGACGACGCTCCGGTCACACCACCGCCATCAGCTCCTGAGCCCCCTGCTTCGCCACCACAGGCGTTATCTGCACCTCCTCCGGGAGCGCATCAGCCACACCATGATTTCCCGCCGGTCCCACCCTTTACCCCACCCTTTACCCCACCGTCCGGCCCTCCGTCCGGACCACCATCAGGACCACCTTC
>JAPLHJ010000070.1 GCA_026389675.1 Chloroflexota bacterium
TGAGAGGTAATAGCGCAATGGGTCGGGGTCGTAGCGCTGCAGGTAATCGGGCAACCATACCGCCCAGTTGCGGCTGGTGGACAATTTCTTGCTCTCTACCGTGAGGAATTCATTGGCAGGCACGTCGTAAGGCAGGTTCAGTCCACCGTAGCCCATCAGCATGGCAGGCCAGATGATAGTGTGGAACGGTATGTTGTCTTTGCCGATAAAATAATAGGACTTGCTTTCACCCGTCCAGAATTGCCGCCAGTCGTCATCCCGGCCCTGCAGCCTGGCCCACTCCTTGCTGGCGGAAAGGTAGCCTATAACAGCTTCGAACCACACGTAAATTCGCTTTTTCTCGAACCCCGGTTGCGGTACGGAGACACCCCACTCGATATCGCGCGTAATCGCCCTGTCTTTCAGTCCACCCTCCAGGAATCCCAGGGTGAATTTTTGCACATTCTGCCGCCAGAATGTCTTGTCCTCCACCCATTTCCTGAGCTGTTCCTCGAAGGCGCTCAGCTTGAGGAAGTAATGTTCCGAGTTCTCGAATATTGGGGTGGACGAGCAGGTGCGGCAGCGTACGTCTACCAGGTCACTGGGGTTTAAAGTCCGGCCGCAATTGTCACACTGGTCCCCACGCGCGGCGTTATAGTTGCAATTCGGGCAGGTGCCCTCCACGTAGCGGTCGGGCAGTGAGCGCTTGCACTTGGGGCAGTATGCCTGGGGCATGGATCCCTTGTAGATATAGCCTTTGCCCAGCAGGCGCAGGAAGATGTCGTGTGTCACCTCCGCGTGGTTGGCAGTATCCGTAGTGGTGAAAAGGTCGAAGGAAATGCCCAGCTTCTGCCAACTCTCGAGAAATTCGCCGTGATATCTGCTGGCCACCTCCGCAGGGGATACGCCTTCCTGCTCCGCCCGCAGGGTTATGGGGGTACCGTGCTCGTCGCTGCCCGACACCATGAGAACCCTGTTTCCCTTGAGCCGGTGATAGCGCGCAAATATATCAGCGGGCAGGTAAGCGCCGGCTATGTGTCCGAGGTGTAGCGGCCCGTTAGCGTAAGGCCATGCGACTGCAACCAGGATGTTCTCAGGCAATTGGCACACTCCAAAATACTATTTGTCTTATTTAAGGGCTTTGACCGGGAAAAAGGTGAAAACCTGCTCCCCTTTCTCTTTTTTCTCCATGCCTGCCTTGCGCTTTTCACAGCAGTTCCGGCAAAAATATAATTGCTCGCTCTCTTCGCTGGTTTTCTTAAACTTGAGGGGTACTCCATTGTTTTTCTTCTTAAAGGTATCTCCCCCCTTCTTCTTATAGCACGCCGGGCAGTAACATTTCTCCCCATCCCCGTCTAATACCAGCAGGTAATTATCGCCGTTTTCCAGCTTGCTGCCGCATTCCGAGCAATCGATATCCTCGGCAAAAACAACCTCTTCTTTCAATTTATCGGAGGGTTTTTCGTCAAGGGCCAGGTACACTTCCCCGTGATGTATGATACGGTCACACCCGCTGCATTTGCCCGGCCCAACTGAAATGGCTCCCCTGCGAAATCTTCCTGACATAATTAATCCCCCATTTTAGATTTGACTCTTGCCTTGCGCAAGGACTTTTTTATATCGCCTGTACCCTGTATAACGATGGTAAATTCCCCGCGCGGCTTCTTAAAATGCGCTGTCGCCAGGCTTACCGGCCCGCGGAAAACCTCCTCGTAAAGCTTGGTCAGCTCACGGCAGACCGCTATATTTCTGTCGCCCAATTTTTCCAGGATCGCTTCCAGTGAATCGCCTATCCTGTAGGGCGACTCGAAACAGACTATTGTCCTCGGTTCAGCGCTCACCGATTCCAGCAGCCGCCTTTTTTCCCCCTTCTTACGGGGCAGGAAGCCCAGGTAAATAAACTGGTCGGCGGGCAAACCGGAGGCAGCCACGGCCGTGGTCACCGCCGAAGGGCCCGGCACTACCACTACCTGTAACCCTTTGCCGATAGCCTCTTTGATCAGTTCGTAGCCCGGGTCGCTGATCCCCGGCATACCGGCTTCCGAGATAAGCGCTATATCCTGCTCTTCCAGCGTCTCCAGCAACATCGGCAGCTTGTTCTTTTTATTGTGCTCGAAATAGCTGGTTAATCTTGTTTTGATATCATATCTGCTTAGCAACTTGCGCGCCGTGCGCGTATCTTCGGCTGCTATTAATTGCACTTCGCCCAGCACACGCAGGGCCCGCAACGTGATATCCTCAAGGTTCCCGATGGGTGTGGCTACGACATACAAGACAGGCACAATTACGCACTAATTATAGCCCAGATTACGCTTGGCGGTAAACTTTATGTATTATGCAGGATTCGTTTTGTTTCGTTTGCAAAAGCCCTGGGCGATGTATTGTGCAGGCTTGGAATCAGCCTGCCGCGTCCTGAAAATGCTTTAATATTTTCTCGGCTTCTCCCTCCCGGCCCGTAGGCACGGGTACATTAACTTGATATTCCTGCATACCCGTCCGGGTGGGTGCCGAATAGACGAACCTCAGGAGCCGCTGAGATTTGCCAGCAGTTAAATTCACCGAATCCAGTCTGGCCCCGAGTCCGCGCCACATGTGAAGCTGGCGGTTGATATATATGGCATTTTCAGTTATATACGTTTCCCCCAGGTATTTTTTGTTCTGCCGGTAGTTGTACCACGAGGTGAACCAGGCGGTGAAGGCAATGATGCCA
>JAPLHJ010000278.1 GCA_026389675.1 Chloroflexota bacterium
AAGTGGTGATGCCCGGTTATACCCACATGCAGCAGGCGCAGCCGGTGCTGTTCTCCCATTACTTATTGGCCTATTTCGAGATGTTCAGCAGGGATATAGCGAGGTTTGAAAGCTGCCGCGAGCGAATTAACGTAATGCCGCTGGGAAGCGGTGCGCTGGCGGGCCTGCCATATCCGGTGGACCGGGAGTTTGTGGCGAAAAGGTTGGGGTTTGACTCTGTCAGCGCCAACAGCATGGACGCCGTCTCCGACCGCGATTTCATACTGGAGTTTGAATCCTCCGCCGCCATCGCCGTGATGCATTTATCCAGGATGGCGGAAGACGTTATTACCTGGTCAACCATGGAGTTTGCTTTCGTGGAGGTCGGCGATGCCTATGCCACCAGCAGCAGCATCATGCCCCAGAAGAAAAACCCGGATACGGCTGAGCTTGTCAGGGCCAAGACAGGCCGGGTGTACGGGCACCTGCTGGGCATGCTGACCGTCATGAAAGGTTTGCCTCAGGCGTATAACCGCGACCTGCAGGAGGACAAAGAAGGGTTCTTCGATACTTTTGACACGCTTGTTTACTGCATAGAGATAATGGCCGGGCTGATGGCGTCGCTTAAGATTAACGCTGCGCGCATGAAGTATTCGATGCTGAGCTATATCCTGGCGACCGACGTGGCCGATTACCTGGTGAATAAAGGGTTGTCGTTCCGTGAGGCGCACGCGGTGGTCAGCCGGTTGGTTTCCTATGCCATCGATAACAATAAAGAGTTAAATGACCTGGAGATAAAAGAATACAAAGAGTTCTCCGAGCGTTTCGAAAGTGATGTGCGCAATATAACGCTGCAAAAATCTGTTGAAGCAAGGACTTCGCAGGGTGGGACTGCCACTGCCGAAGTGAAGAAGAGCATTGAAAAGGCAAAGGAAATCACCGGGGGCTATTAAACCCGATAGTATTAAGATCGCCCCCTCGATCTTAGCCGCGGATTTTAGCTGTCTCGGCCGGCAGGTCAGGGAGGCAGTCAAAGCGGGCGCCGATTACATTCACGTGGATGTGATGGACGGCCATTTCGTGCCCAATATATCTATTGGTCTTCCTGTAGTTGTATCACTGCGTAAAATCACCGGCATCCCTCTTGATGTTCACCTGATGATCGAAAAGCCGGAGATTTACATCGATGACTTTACCAGGGCCGGCGCCGACATCATTACCGTGCATGTCGAGGCCTGCAAACATCTCGACGCGACTGTGAATTCCATTAAGAAACTCGGGGTGAAAGCCGGTGTTTCCCTTAATCCGGCAACCCCCCTGTCTGCAATAGATGAGATACTGCCGCTGGTTGACCTGGTGCTGGTGATGACCGTCAATCCCGGTTTTGGCGGCCAGGCCTTTATCGCCGGCATGGTGGATAAAATAGCAAGGCTGAGGCAAATTCTCTATAGCAGAAAATCCAGGGCCGAGCTTGAGGTAGATGGAGGAATAACCCCGCTAACAGCCCCGCTTGCGGTGGAGGCAGGAGCCGATGTGTTGGTTGCCGGCTCTGCAATTTTCAATTCCGGCCAGGGTATCAGCGCGGCATTGAAAGCATTGAGGGATTCGCTATGCTAACGGGGAGTCTTGTTCCGGGTGCGGATGCACCTGGTGCAAAGGTTCAGGCGGACGGCGGTACCGTTGATAGTGAACGTAGTGGGCTGAATGTTCGGAAGCCATGTGCGCCTGGTGTGCTGCTTGGAGTGGCTGATCCGGTTGCCGAACCGCAGCGATTTTCCGCATATATCACATTTGATAGCCAATTTAAAACCTCTTCGATAGATACTTTTCTTATTATGAGCAAGAATGATATATAATACCATGCCCGTTAAAAAGTTGAAAGGAGCACGATGACACAAGCACGTTCCTGGAATGGTACAGACTTAAGGGATATGTTCGCAGCCGGTAGCAACTGGCTTGAGAAAAGCGTTGCCGAGGTGAACGCCATTAACGTTTTCCCGGTGCCGGACGGTGACACGGGTACCAACATGCTGATGACCATGAGGTCTGTGATCGAGGAAGCGGACAGGTCACCTGATACAACGGTGGCTGTGATGGCCAAGACCATGGCGCACGGTGCGCTGCTGGGCGCACGGGGGAATTCGGGAGTAATCCTTTCGCAGATATTCCGCGGCCTGGCCAAAGGGTTTGATGGCAAGAGTGATTTTAACGGGGCAGACTGGGCTAAAGCCATGGGACAGGCGGCCAAAACCGCGCGTGAAGGCATGTCGAACCCGGTCGAAGGTACCATACTGACGGTGATTAAAGACGCGGCAACGGTAGCCCAGACGTGCGCCGATAAAAATCCGCAGGATTTAGTCGCCATAATCGAAGAAGCGGTCAAGGAGGCCAAAGAGTCGGTGGCTAGGACGCCGGATTTATTGCCTGTTTTGATGGAGGCGGGTGTGGTAGATGCCGGAGGGGAAGGCCTCCACATATTATTGGAAGGCGCGTTGAGGTTCCTTAAGGGTGAATTGGAAGACCTTCAATTGAAAAGACACCAGATGGTCAG
>JAPLHJ010000208.1 GCA_026389675.1 Chloroflexota bacterium
ACTGCAAGCCTCGTATATCATGGGCTATTCCGAGTTGCACACATTTTTCCGTATACTGCTGCCTCTCTCGCGCAGGGGTTTGTACGCGGGGGCTATACTGGCCTTCGCGCGCGCGCTGGGCGAATTCGGGGCCACGCTCATGCTGGCCGGCAATATCGAGGGCAAAACGGATACCATGCCCCTGGCGATTTATGCCGACGTTGCCGGTGGCGACTGGAACAGGGCCTGGGGCATGGTGCTGCTTTTCACGCTTATCTCCGCTGTGTTTCTTTACACGGCTAATAAACTGGTGGGAAAACAGCGATGGGCTTAGAGCTTAAGATAGAGACGCGCTTGCCCGGCTTTGAATTGGACGTAGAATGGAGTATGGGCAGCGAACTTGTCGTGCTCTTCGGCTACTCCGGTTCAGGCAAGAGCATGACGCTGCGTACCATTGCCGGCATCCAGCGGCAGGACAGCGGTTACATACGCCTCAACGGCCGCCCGCTTTTCAGCAGCGGACAGAATATCAACCTGGCGCCGCAGCAGAGGCTGGTGGGCTACGTATTCCAGGACCTGGCGCTGTTTCCCCATATGACGGTGCAGGGCAATATCGTTTACGGGGCCAGGGGAATGGACAGGAGGGCAGCCAAAGACAGGGCTGCCGAGATGATGGAGCTTTTCCAGCTTTCTGCTCACTGCGGCAAGTATCCCCACGAGATATCGGGCGGGCAGAAGCAACGGGTAGCCCTGGCCAGGGCGCTGGCGCGTAAACCGGAGTTGCTGCTGCTCGATGAACCCTTTTCTTCCCTGGATAACCCGCTGCGCCTGGAGATGCGGCGCTGCCTGGCCCGGGTGATCAGGGAGGAGATCCGGGTTCCGACGATACTTGTTACGCACGATATCCTGGAAGCCTACACACTCGCCGAGAGGGTGCTCATCTATGCCAACGGCCGGGTCGTGCAGTCAGGCTGGCCGGAGATGGTATTCAACAACCCGGTTAATGATGAAGTATCATCATTAGTGAGCCTGAAAAACCTCTACCCGGGCTATATTTTTACTTAGTATCAGCAAGACCGGGTGCAGTTAACCGGTAAAGGAAAATGCAATGGAAACTAAAGGATCACGCATAGAGTCGTTGAGGAAAGATTTGAGCCGGCTGCTGGGAGGCGGCAAGGTTAGAACCGAACCAGAGGACCTGCTGGCCTACTCCAGCGACGCCACCCGTTACTATGCGCAGGGCAAACCTGAGGCGGTGGTGCTCGCGGAGTCGGTTGATGACGTCTGTAAAGTGCTCAGTTATGCCAATCAGCATGCAGTGCCGGTTACACCTCGCGGGGCGGGCAGCGGCCTGTCCGGCGGTTCAACGCCGATCAAGGGCGGCATCGTGCTGGACATGAAGCGCATGAACAAAATACTTGAGATAAGCAAGGGCAATATGACGGCCCGCGCCGAGAGCGGAGTGGTGCTGGCCAATTTCCACCGGGCGGTGGAGAAAGAGAGGCTGTTCTACCCGCCCGATCCCCAGAGCATGGACGTCTGCACCTTGGGCGGCAACGTGGCCTGCCGCGCCGGCGGCCCGCGCGGCGTCAAATACGGGACCACTCCCAACTACGTGCTCGGCCTGGAAGCTGTCCTGCCGGACGGGTCGGTCATCAATACCGGCGGCATCAGCGTCAAGCAGGCCAACGGATACAACATCACGCAAATACTTACCGGTTCGGAGGGGACGCTGGCCGTCATAACCAAGGTCAACCTGCGCCTTTTAACCCTGCCGCCCGATCGTAAGACCTTAATAATTGTGTGTGATAGCGCGCAGCTTGCAGCGGAGATGGTATCGCGCATTATTTACGAGGGAGTTATGCCGTCGGTGCTGGAATATCTGGAGGTAGGTGCCATCTGGCTGATGAATACATACAGTCCCATCCCCGTTGCACAGGACGGCCAGGTGTACCTGCTGATCGAAGTGGATGGCACAGCGGCCATCGTAGCCGAAGATATCGGAGTCATTAAGGGCATAGCGGAGAAGATGGGTGCCCGCGAGATCAAGATTATCGACGACAAAAAGCAAGCCGCGGGCATCTGGAAGGCGCGAAGGAACCTCTCGCCGCTTGTTCTGCGCATCTTCCAGAAATCCATTTCCGAGGACGTGACCGTGCCTCGTGAAAAGATACCTGAGATGGTGAAGGCAGTCCGCGAGATAGGCGCCTCACTGGGTGTCCCGGTGGGTATGAGCGGGCACGCCGGCGACGGTAATATCCA
>JAPLHJ010000036.1 GCA_026389675.1 Chloroflexota bacterium
CGCTGGGGCCTGACCTTTTTCAGGTTCCTGGTTCCCTGGGAGGCTATCGAGCACGGTGGACCGGGGATCTACGATGAAGAATACCTTGATTATCTGTACAAAATAGTCAGCAAGGCCGGAGAATACGGTATGCTGCTGTATATCGATACGCGCCAGGATGTCTGGAGCCGCTTCACGGGAGGTGACGGCGCTCCCGGCTGGACTTTTGACACGGTCGGCCTCGATATCGCCAAATTCAAAGAGAGCGGGGCGGCCATCACCCACCAGGAATACGGCGCAGATTACGTGCCCCAGATATGGGCTACCAACGGCTTTAAGCTGGCGGCGGCCACGATGTTTACGCTTTTCTTCGGAGGCAACGACTTCGCTCCTGCCACGAAAGTGGAAGGCCGGCCGGTGCAGGAATACCTGCAGAGCCACCTGCTGAATGCCTATAAAAAGGTAGCGGAAAGGTTGAAAGGACTGCCCGCCGTGCTGGGCTATGACACGATGAACGAACCTTTCCGCGGCTACATAGCCTGCCGCGACCTCAACTCCACCGGCTGGTACCACTACAAGAAGGAGGAATGCCCCACTGCTTTCCAGGGCATGTTACTGGGCGCCGGCATCCCGCAGGAGGTCGAGGTATGGCAATCCTTCCTGCCTAAAAAGCTCAGCACTAAATTGCTTAATCCCCGGGGTATAAAGGCCTGGAAGGATGGCTACGATTGCGTCTGGAAGGCCAACGGCGTCTGGGACCTCGATAAGACAGGCAGGCCGGTGCTGCTTAAGCCTGACTATTTCTCGGTCAGGAACGGCAGAAAAATCAATTTTACCAACGATTACCAGAAGTTTTATTTCGAACGTTTTGCCGATACTATTCACTCGGTCGATCCCAACGCGGTAATACTGATAACCCCGCCCAATGTCGACTATAACCCGCCGCCCCTGGGCGCCGATAACAGCAGGCACATAGTATATAAGCCTCACTGGTATGACGACGTGCACTGGGTTACCAAGGCCTACCATTTCTTCCCCAACGCGCTGGTGGGCAACGACAAGCTGACCGGCAAACCGGTGCTGGGGTTGCCGGGCACGGTACAGGCCTCATTTATCGACCAGATGCGGCGCATAAAGGAGCTGGGAAACGGCCTGTCGGGCGGGGTGCCTACAGTCATCGGCGAGATAGGTATCTGCTACGATATGAATAAAAAAGAGGCCTACCGGAGCGGCGATTACACTGCGCATATCAAGGAGTGGGACCGCCTCTTTAAGGCGCTGGATGCCAACCTGCTCAGCTATAACCTCTGGACCTACAATGCTGTCAACGATAATAAATACGGCGACCACTGGAACCTGGAGGACTTCTCAATTTACGGGCTCGACCAGCGGAAGGACCCGTCAGGTATCGACTCGGGAGGCCGGGCCCTGCAGGCTGTAGTCAGGCCATACCCCCGTGCAACCGCCGGCAAGCCGCTGCGTATTTCGTTCAATATAAAAAGCCGCGTTTTCGAGTTCGAATTTCGCCACGATCCGGCCATTGATAAGCCGACCGAGCTTTTCATCCCGGATTACCAGTACCCGGCAGGTTACGAGGTCAGGCTGTCGGACGGCTCGAGCGTCCGTGATGCGGCCAACCAGTTACTGATCTATACGCATAGCCGCGACCGGGAGGCGCACACTGTCAGGGTCACGCCACGGCGCTGACATGATTAAAATTTAAGGCAGAAAGATATGGAAAATCAAGGGCAGAAAATCGAAAACAGTTTGTGGAATATCTCTTTCGATAGGCAAAGCGGCAGGATCAGCATAGTTCGCCGCGATCACACTGCGCCTTCGATTGCCAATGCACCCGTCGGGCTCAGCTATGCCAATACAGGCGGGAAAAGACTCATGACCGGCTTTGCGGGCGGTAAAGTCACGGGCAGCGATGAACCTCTGGAAGATGTCCACGGCAGGGGCAGGCAATACCGCTTCACCAGCACCGCACGCCCGGACGGACTTGAGCTGAATTATACAGTCAACCTGTATGATAGCCGGCCCTTTATTCTGCTGCGCATGGAGGTGGCCAACCGCGGAAGCGGGAATATCCAACTGCAGGATATCAATCTTTTAAGTGCCGAGGCTACTTGCGGGGCCAGTGTAAATTTCGAAGGCAGAGGACCCCTGGATTTCTTCAAGGTGGGCTGGCATGACTGGGTCTATTCAGGCCTGCGCCATGGCGGCGAAAAGGATGTAAATTCCCTTCCTATCATGAAGCCCTTCATCGGCAAGATGCTATATAACCCGGCACTGCCTATAGCTGGGGGCAGAGGGGAATTCTGGGGTGAAGGCTGGGGACTGCTGACCGACCGGCGGACTGCCATCCTGGCCGGCTTCGCTTCCACCGCCGACCAGTTCGGCGTTATACACGCCAACTGCAAAGCAGGCGCCTTCGGACTGACCCTTACAGCGCAGGCCGATGGAGTATTGCTGGAACCCGGCGAGAAGTTCCAATCCGAGTGGGGCTACCTGCAGTTTATTGATCTGCCATCTACCGACCCTGCGGCTGATTACGTTGAAGCTGTAGCGAGACAGATGAAGGCGCGCATACCCGACCTGCCGCCGCCGGCCCAGTGGACGCACTGGTACCACTTCTTCCAGTCCATCACGGCGGACCTGTTTATCGATAACCTCAATGCTATAGATAATATCAGGGAGACTATTCCCTTCAAGATTGTGCAATTGGACGATGGCTACCAGTCCGCCTGGGGCGACTGGCTGACCTGCAACGCCAAGTTCCCGCTGGGACTGGCGCACCTATCTAAAAACATCACGGGCAAAGGCTATACCTCGGGACTATGGCTGGCGCCTTTTGTGGTTGACCCGCGCTCCAAAACAGCCACGCAGCACCCCGACTGGCTGGTTAAAGACAGGAAGGGCAAGCCCATCGTCAGCGGCTATTTCTACGACTTCTACGGCCATGCGCTCGACCTGACACAGCCTGCTGTGCTTGACCATGTCCGCACGTTGCTGGATACCATCGCCCGCGAGTGGGGCTACGGCTTCGTCAAGACCGATTTCGTTTACGCCGGCGCCCTGCCGGGTGTGAGGCAAAACCCCAAGATGACCAGGGCCCAGGCCTTTCGCAAGGGCATGGAAGCCGTTCGCGAGGGCATCGGGGAGAAGACCTTCCTGCTGGGCTGCGGCTGCCCCTTCGGCCCGGCGGTCGGCATTGTCGATGCCATGCGCATCGGTCCCGACACTGCGCCCAACTGGACCCCGTACCTGTGGACTACCAAATGGGCCACGCCTATTATCAAGAACGAGAAGTCCATCGGGTCGCTGCGCAATAATATCCGCCATACGCTCAACCTGAGCGCGCTGCACCAGCGCTGGTGGTGGAACGATCCCGATTGCCTGATGGTGCGCAACTACGATACTACACTGAACGATGAGGAGGTCAAGAGCAACCTCAGCCTGGTGGGGTTGTCCGGCGGGCTGATGATAAGCAGCGACGACCTAACACGCCTACCGGTTGAACGGCAGAAGTGGGTGGCATTGCTGACACCACTGCTGGGAGCGGGCGGGCGTGCGCTTGACCTGCTGGAGCGCGAGATGGCAGAGCTGTATGTCCTGCCTGTTGAAAAGAACGGTATGAAATGGCAGGATGTAGCCGTCTTCAACTGGAGCGATAAACCCGGCGGACGGAAACTTGACCTGTTGAGGCTCGGTTATAAAGCGGGTGAGAAGCTGCACGTATTTGATTTCTGGCAGAAGAGCCATAGCATCGCCGGGGCCGGGGAAATTGACCTCGGGGAAATTCCCTCTCACGGCTGCCGGCTGCTGCGAGTCTGTAAAGTTGAAGAGGCGCCCCAACTGGTCGGCGATACGCTGCATATCGCGCAGGGCTGTGAATTGGAGTCCTGGCAGATGACAGGCCAGACACTGCAGATTAACACGATCGACCTGGGTCGCCGGGTTGAAGGGTCGCTCTGGCTCAGTCTGCCGGGCAGTCTTAGCACGGCTATCTGTGGTAGCGGGGCTATCAGCTATGAAAAAGAAAATAGCCTTTACAGGCTGCCGCTGGATTTCCGGGGCAGCGCGGAGATAATAATAAAGTGGGAATAGGAGGATCTCTACCGTGACTAAATCGAAATATCCCTGGTTCGTATTCGGCACCTTCTTTGCCTTCATGCTCTTCCAGCAGGCGGAAAGGCTGGTGATCGGCCCGCTGACCACGCCGATCATGGATGAATTTAAAATAAACCAGGCGCAGATGGGGCTGGTATTCTCCGGCGCACTGATTGTGGGCGCCATACTTTACCCCGTGTGGGGCTACCTGTACGACCGCTTCGCCCGTACCAAGCTGCTGGCGCTGGCCGCCCTCATCTGGGGCGCCACCACCTGGCTGAGCGCGTGGGTACAGACCTTCCCGCTCTTTGTAGTCACCCGCTCTTCCACCGGCATTGCAGATTCCAGCTACCCGGGGCTTTACAACATCACCAACGATTACTTTGAGCCAAAGGAGCGCGGCAAGATCATGGGGCTGCTGCAGATCGCGCAGCCGCTGGGCTATCTTGTTGGCATGATACTGGCGCTGATTATGGGCAGCATAATCGGCTGGCGAGGGGTGTTTTATGTCACGGGCGCCGTAGGATTCGTGATGGCCATCATCATCTTCTTCGGTGTCAAAGAGCCGCAGCGCGGCAGCACCGAACCCGAGTTGCAGGGCATTGAGCAGAAAGGGGATTACCGCTTCAACTGGAAGACGGCACTCGGCCTTTTCAAGAAAAAATCCTTGCTTTTCCTCTTCCTCAACTGCTTTACCGGCGTCTTCCCCTGGCAGGTGCTGACCTTCTGGTTCTTCCGCTACCTCGAGACCGGGCGTGGCTACGACTCCACCACGGTGCTCATCACCATGGTAGTGGCCGTGCTGATGCTGGCCGCCGGCTATCCCATCGGCGGCATACTGGGGGACTATTTCTTCAAGCGCAACCAGCGGGGGCGCCTGCTGGTCAGCGCGGCTGGCATACTCATCGCACTGGTGCTGCTGGTATTTGCCATCATGGTGCCCTACAACCAGATGTTCCTCTTCGGGTTCCTGCTGGCCTTCACCTGTATCTTTATGCCGTTCGCCTCACCCAACGTGGTAACCACCATTTACGATATGACGCTGCCCGAGGTGCGCAGCACGGCCAACGCCCTGCAGAACTTCTTCGAGCAGGTCGGCTCTTCGGTGGCGCCGCTGGCCGCCGGCATTATAGCCGACAGCTCTTCCCTGCAGAACGCCATACTGATCATCTGCGTGTCTGCCTGGACTCTTTGCTTTATCTTTATCTCCATCGCGGCCTACCTGGTGCCCAGGGACCTGCAGGACCTGCGTAACCAGTTAAAGCAGAGGGCCGAGATAGAGCGGGCCAGGGCCTGAGGAGAGACCCGTGAAAAAGGATATCAAGTTTGCCGTGGCGCTCTCGGCGCTGGGCAACCCCGGCGACCGCTTCATGTCCGGCTACAAGCAAGACCGTTCAGCAGAGCAAATGTTTGCCATGGCTGCTGAAGCCGGCATAGAAGGGCTCGAGTTTGTCTATGACAGGGACATCAGCATGGGCAACGTCAAACAGATCAAAGAGTACATGGACAAATACAAGATGAAGTGCTGCGACGTGCTGCCCAACCTCTTCAGCCGGCAGGAGTATATCAAGGGCTCGATATCATCAAGGCAGCCGGAAGTGGTAACGCAGGCCAAAAAGGAGATCCGCGATGTCATCGATATCACTAAGGAGATAGGCGGCAACCTGGTCAATATCTGGGCCGGGCAGGACGGCTTCGATTACCCCTTCGAAGTGGATTACCTGAAATCCTGGGAGAGCATGATAGAAGTTCTAAAAGAGGCGGCCGGTTACGACCCGGCGGTCAGATTGGGGCTTGAGTATAAATTCAAGGAGCCGCGGGTGCACAACTTCATCTCAACAGTGGCCAAGTCACTGCTGCTGTGCAAGGCCGTGCACCGTCCCAACGTGGGCGTCATCCTGGATATCGGACATGCCATACTGGCATATGAGAACGCCGCCGAGTCCTTCGCCCTGACCAGGCTGTTTGGCGACAGGCTATTTCTTTTGCACATCAACGACACGCGGCCCGACTGGGACTGGGACCTCAACGTCGGCTCGGTGCACTTCCTGGATACGCTGGAATGGCTTTACTGGGTGGACAGGATAGGCTACCAGGGCTACTACACGCTGGACATCTGGCCGGCGCGCATGGATGCTGTGGAGGCTATAAAGGAGTCCATCGAGTGGATCAAGGCCATGCGCCGCGCCCTGGAACGCCCATATTCAGCTGATAATATGAAAAGGACTCTCAACTGTGCCGCCGTCGACCTGGGCGCGTCGGGCGGCAAGGTCATGCTGGGCAGCTTCGACGGTGCAAAGGTTGCGCTGCAGGAGATATACCGCTTCCCCAATGGCCCCCTGCAGGTAGAAAACAGTATTTACTGGGACGTAGCGCGCCTTTTCCAAGAGGTCAAGAAGGGACTGGGTATGGCCGGCAGGGTGGCGAAGCCGGATTCCATAGGCCTGGATGCCTGGGGCAATGATTTCTGTCTGCTGGGCAGGGACGGCAGCCTGCTGGAAAACCCCCACTCTTATCGCGACCCGCGCACGGATGGCGTTATGCAGAAAGCCTTTGAGGTCATGCCACGCGGCGAGATCTACCGGCGCACCGGCGTGCAGTTCACGCAACACAACACACTCTTCCAGCTTTACTCCATGGTGCTGGCCGGCTCCACGTTGCTGAAATCCGCTACCACCTACCTGATGATCGCCGACCTGTTCAACTACTGGCTGTGCGGCGCGAAATGCTGCGAATTCACCAATGCTACCACCACGCAGTTCTTCGACCCGTATAAACAAGATTGGTGCCTGCCGGTGTTGGAGGCCTTCGGGATCCCGGTTGATATCATGCCGCCGGTCGCCATGCCTGCCACGAGACTTGGGACACTGCAGTCACTGTTGCGGGATGAATTGGGCCTGCCCGCTGTGCCGGTTATCGCCGTAGGCACGCACGACACCGCCTCGGCGGTCAGCGTGGTTCCTTGTAGTAGGGGCGTACCTTCAGGTGCGCCCGCAGAGATATCCTCATCCTCCGGGGGCGCTGCCTTTCTCAGCTCCGGCACCTGGTCATTGCTGGGTGTGGAGGTGAAAGAGCCGCTTATCAACCAGGCCGGTCTGGAGCACAACTTCACCTGCTATGGCGGCGTGGGCGGCGCCTGGCTGGTCTGGAAGAATATCCAGGCACTCTGGGTGCTGCAGGAATGCCTGCGCTGCTGGGAAGGGAGCGGCCTGCCAGGCGGCCTTGAAGAAATAATAAGTACGGCGGAGAAGGCGCAGCCCTTCGGCTCTTTCATAGATGTGGACGATCGCCTGTTCCTCACGCCTGGAGATTTCCCCGCCCGCATTGCCGAATACTGCAGGCGGAGCGGGCAGGCGCCGCCGGCCGGCGCCGGTGCAACGGTCCGCTGCATTTTGGAATCGCTGGCGCTCAAGTACCGCTATACCTTCGAGAAACTACAGGAAGTAATGGGCCGGAAATTGAGCCGCATACACATCGTCGGCGGCGGTTCGCGTAATACGCTCTTGAATAGCTTCACGGCCGGGGCCACCGGCGTACCTGTTGTAGCCGGGCCGGCCGAGGCCACAGCGCTGGGGAACTTCATGGCGCAGTTAATGGCGCTGGGCGAAGTGAAGTCGCCCTCGGAGGCTAAAGAGATCGTCAGGCGGTCATTTGATACTGTAACCTACCTGCCCGGCGATGCCGCCGGCTGGGATGAAGCCTACGGGCGGTTCAGGGTCGTTGCTAATCCCTGATGCATCATTGCGGGCAAAGCCATGGTCCACTCGCGTCATTGCGAGCCCGAAGGGCGTGGCAATCTGATTCCCGTCGCATTATCCTGAGATTGCTTCGTCACAACGTTGCTCAATACGGGGTAAGGTCATCATAACATTCTCCTTAACTTAAGGCCTTCCTTTTCCCCGACCTTGTTCTCAATTGTAACTGAGTATTTTGAGGCGTGCAGCCC
>JAPLHJ010000259.1 GCA_026389675.1 Chloroflexota bacterium
ACCAATCCCGCTGCCGCCTCCGGTATAAACTTCATGTATCCGGCGTCCCTTATAAAGCGTTCCTCCCACATATGCTCGAGGCGCTCACCCTCAAGACGGCGCCGGTCAACAAAATCATGAGTAGTGCAGTACGAGCCATCGATAGTAGCAATTACATCATCCTTTCCCATCAAAAAGGCAGCCCCACCATCACCATAGGTATAATCACCATTGCTGCCAACCTTGCTGACCCGGCAATCAGCGGCTGATACCAGGCAATTACTCAAAGAACCCGATGAAACCGCATCCACTGCCGCCAGAAATGCTGCAGTACCGGACTTGGTAGAATCTGTGAAATCGGCTGTCCTGCAATTGGTGTTAAGATCTAATGCAGCAGCTATGATACCCGCATTTTGCCTCAAGGAATATGTCTGAGAAGTTGTAGCGAAGTAGCATCCATCTACCTTGCCTGAGTCCTCGCCCCTGAGACAGTCCTTGGCCGCCGCTACCGCCATTGTAATACTATCCTCGTCCCAGTTAGCGACCGCCTTTTCACCCCTCAATGGCGCAAAGCCTAAAAACAATAACGCCATCTGCATAATATTGCGGTCCAACCGGAACCTGGGGATGTGCGCTCCATACGACTTGATACCTACCATTTTTCCTCCTTAAATCTGATTATTATTTATAATCTTGGCCAACCCATTAGCCTGTGATTTTACACCATATGCTATTCAATCTCAACAGCATTTTTACATATTTGATTAATTTAGTACCTCCACCACTTAGTGAACCTGATTTCAATTCTTATTGACTATTCAATTAAAGCCCGATACCTGCTGCAACTTTATCCAGGTGCATATCGGTATCACCCAGCACGAACTCCGCGGCTTTCACCCTCCTGAAATAGCAACCGATATCATGGTCCAGTGTGAACCCGATGGCCCCGTGAATTTTAATGCCGTCTATACATACCCTTTGATAAACATCATTAGCCTTAGCCTTGGCCATTGATACGTACACATCAGCTTTCGCTCCTGTGGATAACAGCCATGCCGAATAGTAAACCATGTACTGCAATCCTTCGACATCCGTAAGCATATCCACCAACTTGTGTTGAATTGCCATAAAAGCGCCTATCGGTTTATCAAATTGTTTCCTGTCCTTGGCATAAGCCTGAGTCATGTCAAGGACAGCCTGGCAGGCGCCTGATACTTCCGCACATTTCAGTACCGTCGCCCGTTGCGCCAAATAATTAATGACCTTCCACCCTTTGCCAACCTTTCCCAGCACGTCGAGGCGGCCTGCCTTAACATTCTTGAAGCGCACCCTGCATAGTCCGTCACCGGCAATTGAAGGTATCACATTTATGGTAACACCCCTTGATTTAGTTCTTACTATCAACAGCGTTATACCTTCATCGGCTGACTTTAATCTCCCGGTGCGGCAAGCGACGATCAAATAATCAGCTACATGTGCAAAGGGAACAAACCACTTCTCACCGTTAATCACGTAATGCTTGCCGTCAAAGCTGGCCGCAGTATTAATGTCAGATACCTCTAATTTTCCGGATTTCTCGCTTAAGGCCAGCGACCAGATATTTTTACCATCCGCAATCGGTACAAGATATTTTCTCCTTTGAGTTTCAGTCCCGAATTTGAGGATTGGCAACGCACAAAGGGCTACGGTTGAGAAAAAGGGGCCAGGCAGGATGTTTCTACCCATTTCTTCCATGAGCACAACAAGATCGAGAAAGTCCGCGCCGGTGCCATTATATTGCTCGGGAAATATCAGGCCCAGCCATCCCAGTTCAACCATCTTGGACCAGATGGAGGTATCGTAGCCTTTCGCATCCTTTTCCAATTCCCTGACCCTTGTTTTCGGGCACTCGTTGATCAGAAAATCATGGGCCATGGTCTTCAACATATTCTGCTGCTCATTAAGGTCAAAATCCATCTTTCGTTCTCTCCTCTATTAATATGCCCTGGGCAAACCGAGCTTAAATTGTCCAACAATATTTTTCTGCACTTCACCCGTTCCGCCGGCAAGAGCAAGCCCCGGGAACATCATATATAAACGGGTGAAATTAGCCAGCAATTTTGACCATTGGTAATTGATATCTACCTGTGAATACGCCCCGATAATTTCCGTACCTGTAATCGCCAGGCGCTGCATGGCAAAATCGCAGTAGGCCTTGTTGCGCGCTGCCTCGTATACCGGTATCAACCCTTTGCTCATTTTCCAGGTTATCTCGTAGCCAAACATCTTTAAGGTTTCAAGTTCTATAGCCCTTTCAGCTAACTTATGCCGCATGACAGCATTAACTGCCAGCGGCTTACCATTATAGCGTATTTCATTGCAATATTTGACCATAAACTCTAAGGTTCTCCTGCCTTTACCATAAAACTGCGGCGCGAAACTGTGCCTTTCAAAGGCCAGCGACTGCATTAAATGATACCACCCGCGGTTTTCTGTACCCACCAGGTTCATTACCGGCACCTTCACATTATCAAAAAACAACTCATTGAAAATATGTATGCCCGCGTAATTTACTATCGGTTTAATTGTTATGCCCGGGCTTTTCATATCAAGGATTATAAGGCTGATGCCGTGCTGTTTTTTGGACGCATTGGAATCAGTCCTGGCAGCCAACCAGCACCATCGAGCCCTGTGGGCACAGCTTGTCCAAATTTTTTGCCCATTCACTATATAGTGATCCCCTTCCCTGACCGCACCGGTTTGAATATTGGCGACATCCGAGCCCGCATTGGGTTCGCTGTAACCGGTACACCATACCCCATCCGGTTCACCTGCAGCAATTGAAGGTAAATATTTCTTACGCTGCTCCTCACTGCCAAAAATCATAAGGGACGGGCCGACCCATCCAATACCGCTCACCCCCATTGTTGTACCGGGTACGCCCCAGTAACTCGCTTCATCAATATAAACGTGCTGCTCAAAGAAAGAAGCTCCCTGGCCACCATACTCCTTTGGCCACGCCATTGTCAGCCATCCCTTCTCATCCAGTTTTTTAGACATGCTCATGGCGAATCCCCAGTCCTCGTCACGGCTCTCTTCTTCCATTCCGCTGACGATTTCCCTGCCGGCCGTCTCTGCCCTTGCGAAATTCCGGACATCCTCTCTCAACTTTTCTTCTTTTTGACTGAATTTAAATTCCATCCGGTTCCCTGTTACTACTAAATCATAAAATTTAAAAAATATTTGCACCGGTTGCTTCGGTACAAATCCCTGTGCCACAGCACTACATTTGCTAATCGCCGTGACTATTTATTAGCTGGTATATTATTTGATATGGGAAATACTCTGGTAAACCCTGTCCTTCCAGACTACGCCGGCGCCAAGGGCACGTCGTGCCAAACCATAAAAAACAGTAAGCATTAAGAATGCTGTGCCCAAGGGATGGAAAATAAAAGAGAGCTTTGACCCGCGAAACCGCCAATCGACGGTTATTCTCATCAGCACGATCACTGCAATTTGCAGGACGATAAGCATTCCGGCATCAATAATAATGTTACCGGACATCAAAGAACTCAACGGAATAACACAAGCCCAATAGAAAGGCGCCAAGAAAAATATGTAGGCGGCCAAAACAAAACCGACAAGAGACAACGGCGATAATGCCGCTACCGAATAAAACCATTTCAGGCAACCTTCCGTCATGCTGCCCAGGTCATTATACATTTTTGTTGTAATAGTACTGGACAGGTCAACCGACAAGGTCCTCCCTCCCCCCCTAATCATCTCGATCCCAAACCAGACATCTTCCATTATCCTCGACTTCACTACCTCATGCCCGCCTATCCTCATATAATCATCACGTTTAAATAAAAGAAACTGCCCGATAGCCAGGGTAGGCCTTGGCTTCTTAGACGAATGCAATAACCACAGGGGGAACCAGCTCATTATCAAAAAGTAAAACAGGATGGGTATAACTATTTTCTGCGTCAATCCTGATACCTTTTGTTGCGGCAAGCCGGACAGCAATGCTATATCGCCTTTAGCAGCTATGCCTAATGTGCTCCTGATCATATGGGTTTGAGACACGGTGTCAGCATCAATGAATAGTAACCATTGTCCCGCAGCCTTTTGAGATAATTGGTGACAGGCAAAGCATTTGCCCGCCCAACCACCGGGAAGCGGCCTGCCCTTGATTAAACGCACCCTGTCGTCCACCTTCACAATCTTTTCAACAATCTTTGCAGTCCGGTCCTCAGAGTTATCGTCGAGCACAATAACTTCAAAATTCGGATAATCCTGTTTGAGGACAGATGAGATACACTGTTCAATATTATTCTGCTCATTCCTGGCAGGGATCAGAACCGATACCATCGGCGGATTGTCCGGACAGGGAGCCCCCCTGAGTGGGCGCTTGAGTAACAGAAGGTTCAATATTATGTTGATATAACATAATATTAAACCTGTTAATACCAGGATTTGATAAAGCAAAAGTCTTCTACTCCTGATCCTTTTTAAACTGTTTTTCTATTTGATCTAATCCAACAAATAAGGCGCCCGGGCTTATTAGTCTCCACCTGCAATCCATTGAATTGTTTGATGACGGACAGCACCGCAATGCCGAAAATAAATGCCATTTCCCATGTATCTGCCCTTGATGCCAACAAGGCAACCAAAGTACCGGTCATACCAAATATGACAATCCAGGAATCATTACCAATGAAGAAAAACCCGAGGAGAAGAAATATCACCAGGTAAGAAATCACGTCCCATTGAGATAGCGCTATCAGTGTACCGGCAAAAACAGCCAGGGCTTTGCCACCTTTAAAATGTAAAAAAGGCGAATATGCGTGGCCCAATACCGCTGCTGCAGCCACGAGATATACCACGGGCTGAGACAAATACAATATCCATTTAGCTAAAAGTACGAAAGGCACACCTTTGACGATGTCGGCGATTACGGCCGCAACGCCCCACCATTTTCCTCCCGCCTTAAATACATTTGCGGCTCCAGGGTTGCCATCACCATAATTACGTATATCTTTATGTAATCTCAGACTGCCTATCCAAAGTGAGAACGGACAGGAACCCAGTATGAATGCTGCTGTAATCAGCACTAAAACTATCACTATATCAGCCATATCAACTTCATCCGAAACTTTCTTAACAATCCCAATTGCCACATGAAGCCTAAAGAGTTTGGCTGCCCAGTAATCTCCTAATCATTAAAGATACGACCCCGATGGGATTCGAACCCACGATCTCCACCGTGACAGGGTGGCATGTTAGACCGCTACACCACGGGGCCAAAACGTACCGCAAAGGGTTTGCGAACTGCTGAAAAA
>JAPLHJ010000122.1 GCA_026389675.1 Chloroflexota bacterium
AACCTCGCTGTACAGGATTGTCCCATTCGTAGGCCTGATACCGTATCCCTACGATTTTAAAATTGACCGGTTTGAAGTTGACGAGGTGTTTGGCCTCCCGCTTGAAGGTTTGTTAAATAATGCCAACAGGCAGGAGGAGGATCTCGTTTACGGGGATAAGGTCATCAGAGTCTATACTTATGAACTGAACGGGCGGATCATCTGGGGCGCCACCGCCTGGATTTTAAACCAGTTCCTCGAGATACTGCGGAAGGCGAGTGGAGCTCACCGCAGTAATTAATTCTTATTTTCCTTGGTTTCCCTGGATTCGAGTTTCCTGGCCTCGGCATTCGCCTTGATGCTTCAGTTAATACTCCGTCGTTTTTCATGCAATATACAGTGAGATACTATCAATAAAAATATTAAGATATCTAATAAAAATTGTTATTTATAATATAGGTAAATATCAGGAAAAGTTGCGCTATTTTGACACAGTTCCATGAAATTCTGTATAATTTTCCGCAAGGTGAAAAGATGGCAGGAAAAGATTATTACAGCTTACTGGGGATACCGAAAAATGCGCCTGACAAGGATGTGAAGGCGGCCTACCGCCGGCTGGCGCGCAAGTACCATCCGGATGTGAACCCGGGTGACAAAGCGGCCGAGGCTAAGTTCAAGGAGATAAACGAGGCTTTCGAGGTGCTCTCAGACGAACAAAAGCGCAAGAAATACGACCAGTACGGGTCGGATTTCGAGAATGCCGAGGCTTTTGCGCGTGCCAGGCAACAGTCCCAGCAGCGATCCGGCAGCTACGGACGTGGCGCCCGCGGTTCACCTTTCACCACTTATGAAGCCCAGGATATGGGCGATCTCAATGATGTTTTCGAGAACCTTTTCAGGGGTATGGGTGGTGGCGGCGCCCGGACTGGTGGGAGGCGCGCGCCGCGCAGGGGGCAGGATATTGAGCATCAGATCGAGATGAGCCTTGAGGAGGTCTACAATGGCACAAAACGGGTGCTCGAACTGCAATCCCAACAGACTTGCCAGGCCTGTCAGGGCACGGGCCGGGTGAAAAATGGCGTATGCCAGCAGTGCGGCGGCGCCGGCGCGGTGTTAAAGCCACGCAGGCTGGAGGTCAAGATACCACCAGGCGTAAAAGAGGGATCAAAAGTACGCGTCGCAGGGGAGGGTGAAGCGGGCGCAGGTGGAACCAGCGGAGACCTTTACTTGGTCATCAAGGTAGCCCCGCATCCCCTCTTTAAACGCGAGGGCGATGATCTGGCTGTGGAAGTGCCGGTTTCTCTGACAGCAGCTGTGCTGGGCAGTGAAGTGCAGGTCCCAACCCTGAAGGGCAGCAAGCTGGCGCTGAAGATACCGCCCGAGACGCAGAATGGCAAGGTCTTCAAACTGGCCGGGCAGGGCATGCCGCGGCTAAATGATACAAAGCGTGGTGATATGCTGGCTAAAGTGTCGGTGGTGCTGCCTACCAACCTCAGTGCGAAGGAGCACAGCCTTTTTGAGCAGCTGAGGTCGATGAGGCCGAACTGATTTTGATATTGAATATACGAGGTGATAAGATAAAATGCCCCGCGAAGTAAACGAACCAAAGTATGTAATCAGCATCGCAGCAAGGTTACTGCATTGCGAGATACATACCTTGCGCTATTACGAGAGGCTGGGTGTGGTCAAACCCTACCGCTCGGAGGGCAATATCCGCTATTATTCCGAGGCCGACATCGAGAGGCTGCGACATATCAAGGTGCTGATGGACGACATGGGCATTAATATGGCCGGCGTCGAGGTCATCATGAGGCTGGGAGAGAGGCTGGCCGACCTGCAGCATAAAATCGATGGTCTCGAATCCGAGCTTAAGAAGTATAAAAGTGCCGATAGTGATACTAAGAAAATCAAATCAGGAGGTAGATAATGGCTGAGGCCCGGGCAGATATAGCGCCGGCCGGCTGGCAGATTACCGCTACCACTTTATCCTGTGACAGGGTGGCCGACTACGTGACCGTGCTGGTTTACCGCGACTGGTCATGCCGTTGCACCTGGTGCGACAGGTACAAGCTGGCGGCGGAAGCGGACCCCAAACGGAGATTTGCCAGGGATGTCAGGGCGAAGATCGCCAGGTGCCGGTGGCCGGGTTGCGATTATGTCCTCAACTACCGCGATAAGCTCATCGCCGAAGAAACAGCCGTTAATAAATAATCATATGAAACAGGAAAGATTTACAGAGCAGGCACAGGAGGTACTGGGCGCCTCACAGCAATTGGTCAGCCGGTTCCGCAACTCGATGTGGGACGTTGAGCATATTTTCATGGCGTTGCTGGAGCAGGAAAAGGGACTGGCGGCCGAGATACTCAAGAAGATGAACGTCAACCTGACCGCCATGAAAAAGCGTCTATCGGATGTGCTGGAAAAGTACCCTAAGATCGGAGAACAACCGAAAACCGCTATCGGGGGTATACAGATATACCCCACGCCCCGCGTGGCCCAGGTACTACAGGCCGCCGTCGGCGAGGCCGACCGGTTGAACGATGAGTATGTCGGCGTTGAACACCTGCTCATCGCCATCTCCAGCGAAGGCAGCGGTGATGCCGTGGACATTCTCAAGGAATTCGGTATCGACCAGGAGAAGATCTACCAGGCCCTGCTCAGCATCCGGGGAAGCCACCGCGTGGACGATCCCCGGGCGGAGACCAAGTACCGGTCGCTGGAAAAGTACGGACGGGACCTGACCGAACTGGCGCGCCAGAACAAGATAGACCCGGTCATCGAGCGTGACGACGAGATTAAACGCGTTATGCAGGTGCTGATACGCCGTACCAAGAACAACCCCGTGCTCATCGGCGAGGCCGGCGTGGGCAAGACCGCAGTTGCCGAGGGCCTGGCGCTAAAAATCGTGGCGGGCGACGTGCCCGATTCACTCAAAGGGCGCAAGGTCATAGCGCTGGACATGGGTTCCCTGGTGGCCGGCAGCAAATTCCGCGGCGAGTTTGAGGAAAGGCTCAAGGCCGTGATGGATGAGGTACGCCAGGCTAGAGGCGACGTTATCCTCTTCATCGACGAGATGCATACGGTAGTGGGCGCCGGGGCGGCCGAGGGCGCCATAGATGCCAGCAACATGCTTAAGCCG
>JAPLHJ010000217.1 GCA_026389675.1 Chloroflexota bacterium
CGTCACATCGAGCAGGAGTATGTCTTTCACATCTCCCTTGAGCACACCGCCCTGTATAGCCGCACCCAGTGCCACAGCTTCATCCGGGTTGATGCCCTTAATCGGCTCCTTGCCGAAGAATTGCCGGACTAATTCCTGTACCTTGGGCATGCGTGTCTGTCCCCCCACGAGGATGACATCAGTGATCTGTGCCGCGGTCAGTCCGGCATCGGACAGCGCTTTTTTGCACGGCTCGATACTGCGCTCAAGCAGGTCAGCCGCCAGTTGCTCGAGCTTGGCACGGGTCAGGGTTATATTTAAATGTTTGGGGCCAGAGGCGTCGGCCGTGACGAAAGGAAGATTGATTTCCGTCTGACCGGTGGTCGAAAGTTCCCTCTTGGCTTTCTCAGCGGCATCTTTCAGTCTCTGCAGCGCCATCTTATCTTGCCGGAGATCGATGCCCTGTTCTTTCTTAAACTCATCTATCAGGTAGTCCATGACCTTCAGGTCGATATCGTCACCGCCCAGGTGAGTATCGCCATTGGTTGACTTAACCTGAAAAGTGCCCTCTCCAAGCTCGAGGATAGAGATGTCAAATGTACCACCACCCAGGTCATAGACAGCGATCATCTCCTCTTTTTTCTTATCCATGCCATAGGCCAGCGCCGAGGCTGTCGGTTCATTCACAATGCGGATAACGTTAAGGCCTGCTATGGTGCCGGCGTCTTTGGTGGCCTGCCTCTGGCTGTCGTTGAAGTAAGCAGGGACTGTGATCACCGCATCGGTGACTTTATCACCCAGGAAAGCCTCCGCATCTAATTTCAGCTTCTGCAGTATCATGGCGGAGATTTCGGCCGGGCTGTATTCCTTGCCCCCCATGATAACCTTGGCATCCCCATTAGATGCCTCGACTATCTTGTAAGGCAGGCGCTTGATGTCACCCTGCACTTCAGCATCCCTGAATTTCCGGCCTATCAGGCGTTTGATGCTGAATATGGTGTTCTCCGGGTTGGTGATAGCCTGCCGCTTGGCAAGCAGGCCCACCTGCCTTTCTCCCTTTTTATCTATAGCCACAACTGACGGCGTCAGGCGCTCACCCTCCCTGTTTGTAATAATGACCGCTTCGCCACCCTCCATCGTGGCTACCAGGCTGAATGTTGTCCCGAGATCAATACCTACTGTTCTACCCATTTTATCCTCCTGTACTTTATATTGAATTCATTTATACCGGTTACATCACTAATATTGCTGCATTACTGCTTGCCATCGCCGCAGGCCGCGCCTTCCTCCCGATTTCCCCTGCCTACCGCAACCTGCGATGCCCTAAGTACCTTGTCCTTCATAATATATCCCTTCCTGTGCTCAGAGATAACCGTCCCTTCTTCTCCATCCTCATAGGTAACAGCCTCATGAAGATTGGGATCAAAAGGTTTGCCCACGCATTCAATCTCTATGCATCCATGCGCCCTCAACGCGTCCTGCAACTGGCGTTGAATAATACGGAAACCTTCGACCCAGGTCGAGCCGCTATATTGCGGGTCCACCATGGTAAAGGCACGTTCCATATCATCTATGGCCGGTAAAATCGACCGGATGAGTTCAGCATTCGACCATTTCAATGATTCCTGTCTGTCCTGTTCGTTCCTCTTTTTCAAATTCTGGTAATCTGCCCGCGCTTTCTGAGCATCTGCCAGGTATTCAGCTGCTTTTTTCTTTTCTTCTAAAAGAGCTTCCTCAAGGTCCTCGACGTTTTCATTTTCCTGGGTAACGGGTTCCTCTGCCAAAATATCCTCCTACCTGGATAAATTACCTGTTAATCGTCACGGCAAACCCGGGCAACAAGCTCACTTAACAAACCGGAAATATAATTTACGGCCGAAATAGCTTTAGAGTAGTCCATCCTCTTGGGACCGATAATTCCAACTGTACCGCGGGCCTGGTCGGGTACGCCATAATTGCTCACGACAAGGCTTAGATCGCGCAGCGACGATTCACGGTTTTCTCCGCCTATGATGACCCTGACGCCGTCTTCCGTAACCTGCCAGTCAATAACCTGCTTTAACCAGCCTTTGGCCTCTAAAAGTTCAAGTACGCCCAGCATCCTTTCCCTTTGCACGAACTCCGGTTGACCCAGCATCAGCCGCAAACCCTCAAGATATGAATTGTCATATTCAATCATATCTTCACCGGCCATTATGTCTGATATAGTGCCCAGTATTTTTTTCTCCAGCGGCGATAAATCTATTTTGTTACCTGCAATCTGCTTTCGCGTTTTACCGGTATATTCCCGGTTAAATTTAACAGCAGTATCACCTAATTGCTGCTGGCTCACCGTCTCATTAAAGCCAAGAGTCTGACGGCGCAGCACCGCGTTGCTTAATATAAGCACCATCATCGCCATATATTGGTTCATCTCCACCAATTCGATATGCTTGAACTTGCATTCTACAGATTTCGGGAATGTCACAATGGCAGCGTTGCCTACAAGTTGAGACATAGCCGTAGCAGCGATTTTCAGCAGCCGGTCATATTCATCAACAGCAGCGTCCATCAACTGGCGGATACGCTTTTGGTCATCGCCGGGCAGACCTGCCTGTCCCGAGATCGTTTCCACGTAGAACCTGTAGCCTTTATCCAGCGGTACGCCGCCGGAAGAGGTGTACGGCCTGGTAATAAAGCCTTCCTCCTCGAGAGAAGCCATGTCATTGCGAATTGTAGCAGGGCTTACCCCGAGGCTGTAATGGCGCAGAATTGCCTCTGATGCCACCGGCGTGGCTGTGGCAATGTATTCGCTAACTATTATTTTTAAAACCGAGTCCCGTCTTTTAAAGGCAGCCTTGCTCATTTTTTAGCACTCTCCGCTTTAGACTGCTAATTTACTATATAATGTAGCACCCCTGCAATAACCATTTATGCTTATTTTGCTGACGCAGTTACCTCTAAGACAGCATCTGTCCACTGTACATTTTGTGCAAGATTATTGCCGTTATAAGGTTTCAGAAAACGGGCTTCCACCTGGAACCTCTCCAAGCGGTTAGCAACATCATTGATCAGCTCCGGCGTCACATCGTACTCATCCTGTGCCTCGTTCTTGCCATAACCTGCATTTTGTAATGGTCCTCCACCCACAACGCTAAACCCAGGCATTGTACCTATCGGCCAGCTAAAGTGCCATATCTGGAATAAACCGAGGCCGGTTACAGAATCAAACGGATCGTTTCCCACGACTTTCTTGCCAATAAGTTTCAGCCTTGCCTGCTTTATATCCATCCCCGTAAGCGGAAATATGTTGAAGCTGAAAAATGCACGATATCCAACATTTTTATCGTCGTCGCCTGCCTTGAAATAGCTGGTGTCCTTGTCGCCCTCAGATGTAACAGTGCCGCTCTCCTTGGGCACCATATTGAAGGTCTGGACACCACTCGGGGCAGCCACCGGTATCACTATCTCCTGCCTGGTCTCGGCGCCCTTGCCGTCACCGGCTATTACGAAAACGCTGTAGTTACCGCCTTTGCTGGGTGAAGTCCAGGAAACTCTGTTGCCTTCACCGCTCAGGGTACCGTCCCTGGCTTCCCATCTGTATTGTACCGAATCCCCATCCTGATCGCTGGCAATGCAAGTCAGGGTTGTCCGCGACGCAAATTGCAGCGCGGCAGGATCCGCGGTCAGGCTGGTAATAGTTGGGGGATGGTTCGCGCTGACCGTGATTTGTACAGTAGACTGTTGTGTTCCACCCTTGCCATCGTCAACTGTAAGTTTAATCTCATAAGTACCGAAATCTTTCGGTGCACGCCAGGTTGTGTTGGCCCTGCCGTTTTCGACAAATTCCCCCCCTGTAGCCGTCCATTTAAAATTGATTATATCCCCGTTAGGATCGGAAACCACGCTCTGTAAATTTACAGTACCCCCGGGATAAGTCTGGTTTTGTGCGGCCGTTAAAGAAGCGATAACGGGTGGCAGGTTACCCGTGGGGGCTGCGGGGGTTGCGGGCGCCTGATTGGCCACCCGTACGCAGGCTACCGTTAAAATCAGGCTGACCACAGTCAACAAAATTGCCGCATACAGTATCTTACTTTTACACATCTCAAACCTCCAGTACTTTTTTACATTTTACGGTGCAAAGCTTATCATCAATATAAGGTCTGGCCACTCGATACAATCAATGGAATTATTGGCATTGCTGGCTTTATCGAATCGCGCTTCCACCTGAAGCCTGCTGGCTCCGGCAGCTACCAGACTGGTGATTTCAGCCGTAACGTCAACTTCATTCGGGGAGGAATTAAACAGTGCCCCGGCGCTGTAGAAATTATCACCTGTAATATTGTAATCGGGCAACCCCTCGCCGTAATTAACCTTCCAGAGCCTGAGTCCGCCCAGGGTATTGAAGGGGTCGCCGGTGATATTTCCCGGACCAAATTTCAGCTTAGCCAGCCTCACATTGGTCTTATTTAGCCCGAAAATATCAAAGCTGAAAAAAGCGCGGTAGGTAAGGTTCTTTTCGTCATCGCCTGCCCTGTACCTGGTGGTGTCCTTATCGCCGGTCGAGGACACCGTTCCGCTTTCGGGCCTGACCTGCTTGATGGTAATCTCATTGCTGGATGGTGATACGTTGACCGTAATTGTCTGCTTCGACTCCGCGCCTTTGCCGTCGCTTACCGTGCAGGTGATGCCGATATCACCATTCTTATTGGGAGCTATCCATGAGACCTTGTTGCCCGACCCTGAAATGGTCCCGTCCCCGGCGCTCCAGCTATACCGGACGATATCACCGTCGGGATCATTAGCGACGCAGGTAATGGTGGCGCTTCCGCCCGGCAGAACATTTTGCCGGTCCGATGATAGGCTGGTTATGACAGGAGCCCTGTTACTGGATACCGTAATTGATGTCCGGGCCTGGGCCAGGCCTCCTTTGCCATCTTCCACCGTCAAGGTTATCTCATAGACACCGTTTTGCGACGGCGCCTGCCAGATGTTATTTTGCCCCGATCCACCGAAACCCCCACCGCTCGCTGACCACTTGTAATTCAAAGTTCCGTTCCCCGGGTTAATTACCGAACTTTCGATAGCCACCGTTCCGCCGGGGGTAGTCTGGTTCTGCACAGGATTTAAACTCT
>JAPLHJ010000126.1 GCA_026389675.1 Chloroflexota bacterium
ACTTTCATACCGGTTAACATAACTCCTTTCGTCATTATCACTAGCTGTTTAACTATTATTATACAGAATAATTACATTGAAAATTATACGTTCACCTCCGCTAAAGACAACTCCATAAGGTACTGAATTAAGCTTAAATAATTGTCGTTGAGGAACATTTACCTGGCCGGGCATTAAGGCATCGATCCATATGAAACAGGTTCAACGCCGCGGTTGCCGGATACATCACCCTCACCGGAAAACAGTTTAAATCCTTTTAATCATTGCAGTCAAGGACAAATCTGTTTGGCGTCACGGTGTCCGGCTATATCATACAATTTGCGGTAAGCACAGACAGTTATAACCAGATAGGTCCCGTCAACGTGCCAGCATACGTTCAATTTCTTGACATTAAACGTATGGCAACATATAATGAGCCAAATACGTAATCGATTCTGCTGAAATGCAAATTAATACCGCACAGCTCCTCAAAGAGCCGGTTGGAGCCGAGCGAAATTATAAAATAGATGAACTGGCCGGCGAAAATAATGACAACCGCGTAGCAGGCGAGGTAAGTCTTATACGCACCAATCGCGGAATACTTGTGACGGGCAAACTTGACGCAGATATAAAAGGAATATGCTCACGCTGCCTTGGAGAAGCTTATAAGCGAATTACGTTCCATATGGAGGATGAGTATTTCCCCCTTATAGATATTATTTCGGGTGTGCACCTTCACCCCGCGCCTGAGGATTTTATTATCGATAATTCTCATGTACTTGACTTGAATGAAGCGATCAGACAATATATTATTATGTCAACACCTACCAAGTTATTGTGCCGGCCGGATTGCCCGGGTATATGCCCTGTATGCGGCCATGAGTTAGCCAGGGGCAATTGCAGCCATACCAGCGGGTCCAATGATCACCGGTGGGATAAGTTAGAACAATTGAAAAAGGAGAGCAAAGTATAAATGGCACCACTTCCTAAGAAAAAATATCCAAAAGCGCGTCAGGGCAAAAGGCGCAGTCATCTCGCTAAGACCCCGGCAGCATTTATTGAATGCTCGCGTTGCCATGCTACGAAATTGTCCCACCAGGTTTGCCCGGCATGTGGAACTTATGACGGAAGAGAAGTAATTGAAGTTAAAGGCCCGAAGAAAAAGCGTAAATAATTATTCTGCGATGCGTGCTTATTTGGTAAAGCAAGGAGGGAAATAAATGGTCGAAGATGTAAAAGTGGCCTATGTATTTCCGGGGCAGGAGTCAATCAAGGTCGGGATGGGGCTAGACTTTTACGTCCATTATACTTCCGCGCGGGAAGTATTTGAGGAAGTCGATAAAGCCCTTGGATTTCCCCTGTCGAGATTATGCTTTGAAGGTCCGGAGGAGGACCTCTCTCAAACCATGAACGCCCAGGCTGCTGTTATGACCGTCAGCATGGCCTGCCTGAAAGCCGGTGAAGAGATGAGCGGCGGCGCTTTGCCCCCTCCCACACTGGTAGCCGGCCATGGTTGCGGAGAGTATGCAGCGCTGGTATCGGCGGGTGTGATGAAACTCACTGACGCGGTGCGCCTTATCCGCGAACGCGGCAGGCTTATGAATGAAGCGGGCCGCCGGAAACCGGGCGGGATGTTGACCATGGATATCGATAAGGATACTGTCGAAGGCGTTTGTCTCACCACAGGTGTTGAGATGTCCAATATCAACGCGCCTGAAATTATCGTTGTCAGCGGAGAGGATCATAAGCTTGCCAAAGCCAGAAGGCTGGCACAGGTAAAAGGCGCCCGGCGCGTTATTCCTGTCAAAGTCAGCGGCGCATTTTATTCTTCGTTGATGGAACCCGCCCTTGACGGTATGATCAACGCCGTAGCACAATTCCAATATCAAACACCCACGGTCAACGTTGTATCCAACGTTACAGCCCAACCCATGCACTCGCTTGAGGCGATCAAAGAAGATTTGATCAGCCAGGTAGTACATTGCATCAAATGGCAGCAGTCGGTGGAGACAATGCTCGCGCGCGGTATAACAACCTTCTTTGAAGTCGGACCGGGCGATGTCCTAACCAAGTATATTAAGCTTATTAGCCCGGGTGCGCTTATCTTTAACCTCAGCAACGCCGAAACCACCAGCGAGATAGTCAAGTGGCGTAAGGGCGGTAGATTTTAATTCAAAGCTACTGCCAGCATTGCCCTGATATACCGGTAAAAGTATGCCCATAAGCCACAGGCATATAGCCAGGATAGTTGCTCTACAAACGCTCTTTGAATTGGAGTTTGCAGCCAACAGTCCCGAATCTATCCTTGAGCGTACAACTGAAACTAAAGCCCTGACAGGAGAAGCCGCAGCGTTTGCCGCCGCGTTAGTTAAAGGCGTTCTGGTTAACAGGCAATTACTGGATGATACTATCCACCGCTTCGCCCCCGCATTCCCGGTTGATCAGCTTTTCGCCATGGATCGTACTATTCTCCGCCTTGCCCTGCATGAAATCCTCATCACCAAAACAGCTCCCCCCAAAGTGGTCGTCAATGAGGCAGTCGAACTTGCCAAGGAGTTCGGCGCAGATACTTCTCCAAAGTTCATTAATGGTGTGCTGGGTTCTGTGATAACTGATATACACAGGTCGGCGCAATAATCGGATTGAAAGATACGGCAGCCAAATCGTATAATTTACCCGGAGTTGCTAATGGCCAGGCTATTCGAAAAGATTAAGAATATACTTATTGATGAACTAGGCGTGGATTCAGCTTCAATCGAGCCATCCGCCTCTTTCATCGATGACCTTAACATGGATCCTGATGATCTGGCCGAATTCCTTACAGCTATCGAAGACGGTTTCAGCAA